>JAIOSR010000463.1 GCA_021107495.1 Desulfobacterales bacterium
GAAAACCTGAGAAGATGTTATTTTGAGCCTCTGATTGTTTTCAATGGAGACCCGGGAAGTATCTTTGCCAATCATTCCCTGAACCTCTCAGGCATGTTCAATGACGCCAGGCAAAAAGTGGAATCCCTGATCGTATCCCTTATGCAGGGCTAAACCTGTGAACCCCTACGGTTTTTTATGCACGAAATGTCCATAGCACAAAGTCTGATCGATATTATCAAGGAAGAGATGACCAGACATGACGCGACCGTTCTAAGGTCAGTAAGGCTTAACATAGGCCAATTATCGGCCATTGTCCCACAATCCCTTTCTTTTTGCTTTGAGGTCATCACCTCGGGCACGGAACTGGAAGGGGCAAAACTTATTATGGAAGTCATCCCCTTGGAGGGTATGTGCCGGGAATGCAAGCAGGCATTTGGAATAGAGGATTATGCCTTTGAGTGTCCTTATTGCGGCAGCCCGGATATCGAAACCACTGCAGGACAGGACCTGTCGATTGTGGATATGGAAGTTGATTAATGGGTCAGATAAAGAGCAACAAACGGCCCAAATTCATCGAGAAGGGATCAATAAAAAAATAGGGAGCAGGTATTATGAAAATATCAGTAGTCAAGAACATATTGGAAGCGAACGACCGAATCGCCCAGGAAAACAGGGCTATCTTTGACGAAAGCAACTTACTGGTTATTAATCTAATGAGCTCGCCCGGCGCGGGAAAAACCAGCCTTCTTGAAAAAACCATCGATGCCCTAAAAAATGATTTCCAGATAGGTGTCATTGAGGGAGATATCCAGTCATCTCAGGACGCGGAACGAATCGCCCGGAAAGAGATTCCCGTGGTTCAGATCAATACCGGAGGCGCATGTCACCTTGATGGCAATATGATCAGGGACACTTTTAAAGAGTTTGTGTTTGATGACCTTGATTTGCTCGTTGTGGAAAACGTGGGCAATCTGGTCTGTCCTGCGGAATTCAAGGTTGGAGAGGATTTCAAGGCCATGATTCTCAGTGTTCCCGAAGGTGAGGACAAACCGGCAAAATATCCCCTGATGTTTCATGAATCAAAGGTGTTGTTGATCAATAAAATCGATCTTGCACCCTACTTGGACTGCAGTGTCGAGGACATGAAAAAGGAAGCACTGAAGGTAAACCCCCATCTCACTATATTTGAGGTTTCCTGTAAAACAGGGGAAGGCCTCGATTCCTGGTACGCCTGGCTCAAAGACGCGGTAAATAACAGGAAATCGGCTTGACAGGAACATGAACAAGCGTGCCAAAGGTGCCATTAAAGGCATTGTCCAGGGGGTAGGGTTTCGGCCTTTTATCTATCAGCTTGCCCACAGTCACAATCTGTCGGGCTACGTAACCAACACATCCCAGGGCGTGGATATTGAGTCCAAGGTCCCGAAGAAGACATACAAGGCTTTCTTGACGCGGTCGTTCAGGAAAGCCCTCCCCTTGCCCGGATCTCTTCGCTTGAATGGGCGCAAATTCCCCTTAAAAATGAAAATTTCTTTAAAATAAAGGCGAGCCAGGGCCAGCAGGAACGATCCGCTCTCATTGCACCCGATGTCTGCATCTGCCCGGACTGTCTTTCCGAACTCAGGAACCCTGAGGACCGGCGATTCGGATATCCCTTTATCAATTGTACCAATTGCGGCCCGCGCTATTCCATAATTAAGGATATCCCTTACGACCGCCCGGCCACTACCATGGGCAAATTCAAGATGTGTCAGGCCTGCAACAGGGAATACAAGGACCCCGATAACCGCCGTTTTCATGCACAGCCCAATGCCTGCCGGGAATGCGGGCCGGGAGTCTCCCTTTTCGATTGCAAAGAAATAGAAATTGAAGGTTCTGACCCCGTTAAAAAGACCATCTCCCTCTTAAAAAAGGGTTATGTTTTAGCCATCAAGGGTCTTGGCGGATTTCATTTGGCCGTGGATGCAGCCAATCACAGGGCCGTGGTCAGGCTCAGGCGAAGAAAACACCGCGAAGAAAAGCCCCTGGCCCTGATGGTCAAGGATCTTAATACGGCTCGTGAGATTGCTCACATAGATGAGACCGAGGCAGAGGTACTGAACTCCCACCACCGTCCTATTGTCATCCTTAAGAAACGCCGATTTCATGGTCTCTCTCCACAGATTGCCCCAAAAAACGGATACTTCGGGATCATGCTCCCTTATACCCCGCTCCACTATCTTCTAATGGAAGGGCCTTTTAAGGCCCTGGTCATGACCAGCGGCAATATGACGGAGGAACCCATAAACATAGACAATAACGCGGCCTTCAAACATCTGGGGGACATTGCCGATTATTTCCTGATTCATAACAGGGATATCTATCTCAGGAGTGATGATTCCATTGTCAGGGTAGCCGGCTCCGTACCGAGACAGATCAGGCGGTCCCGGGGTTATGTGCCGGTACCTATCTTCCTCTCTCAGAATATGAAAGACCTTACTCCGGTCCTGGCCGTTGGGGCCGAATTGAAAAATACCATCTGCCTCACCAAAGAAAACCGCGCCTTTATGAGCCAGCATATCGGTGACATGGAGAACCTTGAAACCCTTGATTTTTTTCACCTGACCATTTCCCATCTAAAAAGGATACTGGAAATCCGACCCAAAGTCCTGGCCCACGACCTGCACCCGGACTACCTGAGTTCCGAATTTGCCCGAAAGCAGGACGAATTGCCCACAATTGCCGTACAACATCACCACGCCCATATTGTAAGTTGCCTTGCGGAACACCGGCTCACTGGACCGGTCATCGGGGTGGCCATGGACGGCACCGGTCTGGGCACAGATAACCGGATATGGGGAGGCGAAATACTTTTGGCCGACCGCGTGTCTTTCAAACGCGCAGCCCACCTTGATTACGTGGCCCTTCCCGGGGGGGATGCCGCGGCAAAATTTCCCTGGCGTATGGCCATGGCCTATCTTGACAAAACTTACGGTGACGGGCTGTTCGATCTTCCGATTCCATTTGTCCGGGACCTGGATAAAGATGAGGCCAGGGTTGTTCTTGGCATGGCCAGAAAAGGGATCAATTCACCCCTCACCTCAAGCTGCGGAAGATTCTTTGATGCGGTTTCCGCCCTCTTAGGCCTGAGGCACAAAATAGGGTATGAAGGCCAGGCCGCTATTGAGCTTGATATGTGCCAGAACCCTCACGAAGAAGGCATGTATTCCTGGCAACTGCAAAAAGAAGATGATAATTGGGTCATGTTGACATCGGAAATTGTTAAAGGCGTAGTGGAGGATATAACGAAAGGGGTCGGGAAGGGAATAATCAGCCGGCGTTTTCATAACACCTTGATCCATATGGTAACGGAGTTATGCGTCAGGATTAGGGATAAAATGGGTATAGACAAGGTCGCCCTGAGCGGTGGATCTTTTCAAAATGTGAGTCTCCTAACAGGTCTCAGCCATGCCCTTGAGCACAAGGAATTTTCGGTTTACAGTCACGCCCTGGTGCCCACCAATGACGGGGGTCTGGCCCTCGGGCAGGCGGTTTGTGCGGGGCTCCGATATGCGGGAGTGAAAGGGGAATATGAAATACATTGACGAATACAGGGACAGGGCCGTTGCCCAAGTTCTGTCGCACAAAATCAGGGATATCTCAAAAAGGCCTGTTCGGCTCATGGAAATCTGCGGTACCCATACCATGGCGATTTTCAAACACGGAATCCGCAGTCTGCTGCCTGATAACATTGAATTGGTTTCAGGGCCGGGCTGTCCTGTCTGCGTAACGGCCATGGAGGAAATAGACCGGTCAGTGAAATTGGCTAAAACGCCGGGTGTAATTGTCACGACCTTTGGCGATATGCTTCGGGTCCCGGGAACAGACTCCTCCCTCGATGCCGAGAAGGCCAAAGGAGCGGATGTCCGAATGGTCTACTCCACCTTTGACGCACTCAAAATCGCCGCTGAGAATCCTGACCGGGAAACTGTTTTCTTAGGGATCGGGTTTGAGACTACGGCTCCAACCATTGCGGCTGCTATAAAGACCGCTTATCAAAATCACCAGCTCAATTTCTCGGTCCTGTCCGCGCACAAGCTTCTTCCCCCGGCCATGGACGCCCTGCTCTCCGGTGGTGACCTTGGCATTGACGGTTTTATTTGTCCCGGCCACGTGACCACCATCATCGGTACTTCATCCTACGAAAATGTCGTAACCCGGTACCATATTCCATGTGTCGTGGTTGGATTTGAACCAATTGATATTCTACAGGGAATTCTTATGCTGGCAGAACAGATAGAGAACCGAAGGGCCGAGGTAGAGATCCAGTATAAAAGGGGGGTTACGGCAAAGGGAAATCTCGGCGCTCTGCGGATTATGGATGATGTTTTTGAACCCTGTGATTCTCCCTGGCGCGGCCTTGGAATAATCCCGGGAAGCGGCCTGACCATCAGGCAAAAGTATGCGGCCCACGACGCCAGGGCCCGTTTTGACCTTGAGGTCCCGCCTGCAAAAGAGCCTTCGGGGTGCCTTTGTGCGGACATTCTCAGGGGAACCGCAAGACCTGTGGACTGCAAGCTTTTCCGCAAGGTCTGCTCTCCCCGCAATCCCATCGGACCCTGTATGGTCTCCAGTGAAGGTACATGCGCGGCCTATTTTAAGTATTCTGACTGATTGTATTGAAAACTTTTTTTTTGCGTATTTTGCGCCTTTTTGCGGCTATATCATGTTTGATGGGCTCGTAAAAAGTCCATCAATAGGCCCCGCCATAGGCGGGAGTAAGCCCCGGCCTGGGGTGGGGGTGGAACCATTTGAATTAACTTCAAATGGCGGGGGAAGGGTAGCCCTCCTCCGCCGAGTAAAAAGGCGCGAAGCGACTTTTTACGAGGTTATCATGTTTGATTCTTTAAAACTCTCAGAACTTCCAAAAATAGAGTGCGGAATCCTGCGAAAGCCTTCCAGCACAAGGCCCACGATCCGGGTCGTTGAGGAAAAGGGTGTGCGGGCCGTTGTAAAGGACTTCAGTACGAGCAAATTTCTGTTTCGAAATTCTGTGGGACGCTTTTTAGTATGGAGAGAGAGCAAGGCATACGGAAAAATGAATAATCTCAAAGGGGTGCCGAGACTGTATCGTGTCATTGACGGCCTTGCTTTGGTAATAGAAGAAATACCGGGCAGGAATTTGGAAGAGCTTGAAGATAAGATGGAGATCCCTCAGGCGTTTTTTGATGCCTTGAAAGACCTGGTGGCAGGATTCCACAAAAGGGGGCTGGCCCATTGTGATTTAAAGCGTGCCCCCAATACGCTTTTCGGCCATGATGGGCTCCCTTACATTATTGACTGGGGCGCCTCCGTTTCCGAGAAGGAGTTCAGGCCATTTCCACTGAACCTGATTTACAGGAAATTCCTTCGGGACGACTATATGGCAATCATCAAAATGAAGTTGCGTCACACTCCCGGAGCAGTAGCCCAAAAAGAAAGAGATTTTTACAGATATCGCAGCGGCCCGGAAAAAATGCTGAGAGGCATCAGGGACAGGCTTCGCCGCATATTGCAGAAAATAGCATAAAACTCTGCATGTTAGATAAGATGTAAGTAACGGCTCAACTGTCTTTTGCCTTGCACGCCGAAGCATTCTCGTCATCTTCCAATGAGACCATGATCTTTTGAGCAATTCCCCTTCCGATTGCCAGTCTCGTGCAATCATGGCCCAATATGAGCCTTCCCATGCCGTTATTATTGACAATCTCAATATGATCCCCGGTACGCAAACCCATGTCCGCCAGCCTGGACCGGGCGCTCCTCCCCCCGGCCATCTCTTTTACGACTACTCTTTCCCCTGGTTTGGCCATGGCTAAGGGCATCAGGGGTTTCCTCTGGGCGAGGCATTGGGAACAAAGACCATAAATCTCCATCCTGTGCTGGAGCATGTGAAACCCCTGCTGGGCCGCGATCTTTAATTGCAGCCGCTCAATGTCCTCGTTTGCGAATTCCTCGATTTTGCCGCATTTGGTACAGATAAGGTGATCATGATGCCTGCCCAGATGGTGGTGCTCATAGCGTACGGGCTGTCCTTCGAATTGTTTCTTCTGGGCAAACCCGAGATCCACCATACGCTTCATACACTGCCTGACAAATTCAGGATCATAATCATACCCCTTTTCTCTCAAAAGACTGTACATCCGTTCAAGGGTGATATGTTCTTCCGTACCCATAAAAACATCAATGATATTGAGCCTGTCTTGAAGCCGGTCGTTCCCGTCTGCCTCTATTAAGGACTTAAAATTCAGTTTTTCAAAATAGTTATTATTTTCCATGATCCATTCTCGATATTTTCTTGCCAAAATACTCGTAATTAACAAATATTTCTTATTACGTTATCAAATAGGGCATTTTCGCTATTGGAAAATACTCGAGGCTCCTTTATAAATTAGGCATACCAAAATAATATATGATATCCTTAAATTTAAGCACTTTGCAATCTCTTATCAAGTTATAAAATTTTTTCACTATTTTATAACTTGATGACCGGCTATTTACCCTCCTCCTTAAAGAACCCAACAAAACCTTTGACGGAATTGGCCATGAAAAACCTTTCCCTTTTTCGAGTGTCAGGGTCCATTTGACCGAATGCCACCAGGTTCGGGTCCTTTTCAAGTAAAATTTCGATGCATCCGTTTATGAGGTCTTCATCATCCATCTGTCCACCGGCCGCACAATCATATATTATTTCCTTCCATTGAATCAGTTGTTCGCGGGATATTTCCAATAAACGGTGGGAGCTTTCAGCCTCTCCGAAGTGAGCAAAATAGATGGGCTGGTCCTTCAGGGCCAGCAAACGGTCAACACTTTTCATGCACACATCGAAAAAAAATCTCGGGGGGGTCGAAGGACGGATGTATTCATCACCATTTATGGGGATACAGATACCACCTGCCTCACCTGCAAAAAGCCGGTTTTCAAGACTGAAACTCAAGTGATGAATAGCATGACCCGGCGTTTCCACAACCAGAAGGTCTTTCAAGTCATTTTCCGTGTGCGGAATCAACCTCTCTTTGGGAACGGGCCTTGGAGGGCCGTACATCTCCGCAATTTTCCCAAGCACCTTCAGGCTGCCCTCCCAGAGCATTGAAGGATCGACAAGATATTTAATTGCCTTCTCATGACACATGACCTTTGACATTGGGTAATGATCCAGCAGGTCAGCCAATCCCCCGGCATGGTCAATGTGTATATGGGTTAGAAGGATTAAATCCACCCTATCCAAGCCTAAAGAGACCAGGGAGTCAATCAACCGGGCAGCAGTATTAGCCGGACCCACGTCAATCAAGATATTGACATCACCCTGACAGACCCAGGATCCGAAAAAAGAATCAAACCCCGGCACATCCTGTTTGATTTCGACCAGTTCAACATTCATTTTTATTTCATACCTAAGACGTGTTGTTTATTCAAAATTAGAGACAAGCCGTCTTCTTTCATTAGTTAGTGTCCATCCGGAAACAACCAATCTCCGGATCCCCATGTACATTTTGAGCGTACATTCATGCCGCCGTTTTTCTCTGTGTCCTCTGTGTCTCAAGCAAAGCGGGTGGCAAAATCGTTTTTCGACCACATACAAGGATAAATTCAATTTGCGTCATTTTTAAACGGCCTGTAAAGCGGATCTCCGATAAGCACCATCTGCCAGGACAAAAAAGGTTTTGACAGGGCATAGCATTCAGCTAAGGTCAGCCGGCCCTCAAAAAGAAGCCCGAAAAAGATCTCCGGTATTGGAAATGCCTGCACATATGGCTCGTTTACAGGTCCCAGGGTAGCAGCTACTCCCTTTTCCAGCATCATCTTGCACCAGACTCGGCTCCCTTTCCTTTTTAATGTGGAACACTCACTACTTGCAATATGATACCCGACCGAACCGGGTTGCCAATCAAAGGCATCCACATACCGGGCCAAGCTGTACCAACCGCAATAAATTGCCGCGCCAGGGCACTCGCCCGGCTGGAAGAGTTCGGATTTATTATTCACAACTACGGGCATTCGCCCGGTTTTTTCAATGTGATCGGCCGCCAGATATAGAGAGTGGTCATAGGGCTTATACCCGGAGCGGGTTTTGCCCCTCTTCTCCCCCTTTGGTCTGGGATAGCGCGCATCAAAATAGGCCGTGCCTTTGAGCCCGGTTTTCTCCGTTGAAATACTGTCGTCAATGATCCTGTGAACGATTTCAGCCGAAGGTCCGTCCAGCCTGCAGACCATCAATGCCTTTCGAGGCATATTCTTGATCCTCTTCCCGCGATACCCTAAAAAATAGGGGTTCGGCACCCATCCGGACAGTTCGTAATTTTGCTCCAGAACTAAGGCAATCTCAGAATCTAAGGAGGACCTCGCATCCTTTTTGCTCAAAACGGAAATAATCTTTTTAACGCCTTTTATTTCGGACTTGATAACTTTGATCTGCTCTGTCTCGTTGGCCGGAACCGCCATTACTTGTTCTGTAAGATTGTCTTTCCTTACCTCCAGCCTGTTCAGTTCCCTTTTTTCTTCTTTGGATATTACCGGTGGCGCTAATTTCAAAGGAAGCCCGTACATAACCAGAATGCAGCGAATGACGCCCATGGGGTCTTTGTCTTTGAGAAAATTCCTAAGTGGCTCAACTACCTTCTTTTCATAATCCTCTCGTTCGCACCATTCCTTATCGGTGATCCAGAGTTGAATCAGATGATCCTCCGGAATGCCCCTCTTTTCCATATAGTATTTGGCCAACCCCACACTCCGCGAGGCGTTTCTATTGGCTAATACCACAATTTCGTGCGGCTCTAATGCCCAACAGGGTAATGCCAATAAAAACACTGCACCTGACAATAAAAGAACAGATAAGCTCAAAAATCTTGAAAAATACGTCCTTTCCATCATCTTCTGAAAGACCACCTTTATTTCCACATTATCCTACCGGTGTCTATCTGCCCGCTACTGTGTCATGATAGTTCTTTTCATATCTGATGATCGTTTCTATGGCAAGATGTATTAATATTCTTTTGCATGGTCCCACGACCAGTTACCAGTCGTGTTTTCTGCAAAATCTTGCTGCCCGGGATTCAATCCCCAGAGAATAGCAGATACGAGAGACCTTTCATAATTTAGGTAATAAATACA
>JAIOSR010000251.1 GCA_021107495.1 Desulfobacterales bacterium
GATCGCGGGATCCCCCCAGAACACTCCATGTTCATCGCCGGGACTATAAAGGTCTGTACATTTGTAAATCACATCCGCGGTTTCGCTCAGGACGCAGAAGCCATGGGCAAATCCCTCAGGTATATAGATCTGCTTTTTGTTATTATCAGACAGACGGGTTCCCGCCCACTTTCCGAATGTGGGGGAGCCGTGTCGTATGTCCAGCGCAACATCAAAAATTTCTCCTGTGACCACATAGGTCAATTTTCCCTGGCCATTCTTGAGTTGATAGTGGAGCCCTCGAAGGGTCCCTTGCTTTGAATGGGAAAGATTGTCCTGAACAAATGCCCGGTCTATTCCGCTGTCCGCATATCTTTTTTTATGGAAGGTTTCCATAAAAAATCCTCTATCATCTTTGAACACGTCCGGCTCGATCAGAATAACGCCGGGTAGAGAAGTACTAATAAATCTCATGGACATCTCTTTTTTCCCCCTCTTGTTCAATTATCTCCATCAGATACCGGCCGTATTCATTCTTCAACATATCATAGGCGAGGTTCTTGAGTTGTTCACGACCTATATAGCCGAGACGGTAGGCGATCTCTTCAATACACGAGATCTTGAGACCCTGTCGATCCTGAATGGCCCGCACATAGCTCGTTGCCTGCTCCAGGGACTCATGTGTCCCGGTGTCTAACCAGGCATACCCTCGGCCGAAGATTTCCACCCTTAAAAGGCCTCGGCGCAGATACTCTAAATTGACTTCTGTAATCTCGATTTCTCCGCGCTCCGAAGGTTTAAGATCTTCGGCTATCTTCACCACGTCACTGTCATAAAAATAGAGGCCGGGAACAGCATATCTGGATTTTGGCTGCTCAGGTTTTTCTTCGATTCCCGTAACATTTCCATCCTGGTCAAATTCTACAACCCCGTAACGCTCCGGATCACGCACCGGGTACCCGAAAATAATGCCCCCCTTTTCAAGTTCAGTGCATTTCTTGAGTACGGCTGACAGCTTATCACCGTAAAAGATGTTGTCTCCCAAGATAAGTGCCACGGTGTTATGGCCGATAAATTCCTTGCCGATAATAAATGCCTGGGCCAATCCCTCGGGCCGCGGCTGTTCGGCATAGGAAAATGAAAGACCAAGCTGACTGCCGTCTTCGAGAAGATCCCTGAACCTGGGGAGATCCTCAGGTGTGGAGATAATCAATATCTCCCTGATGCCTGACAGCATCAGAACGGAGAGCGGGTAGTATATCATGGGCTTGTCGTATATGGGCATGAGTTGTTTACTAACTACCCGTGTAATCGGATACAAGCGGGTACCCGAACCCCCGGCCAATATGATTCCTTTCATAATATCCAACCCCTTTCTTGAAAGTGTGTCATCCGTATTGCTCCTCGATCCAGGACTGGTATTCCCCGCTCCTGACCCGGTTCACCCACTCCCCGTTATCAATATACCATTGAATAGTCTTGCGTATTCCTGTTTCAAGAGACTCCTCGGGAACCCATCCCAGCTCTTGCCTCAACTTGTTAAAATCAATGGCATATCTCAGATCATGACCCGGTCTGTCCTTGACAAAGGTTATCAATTCTCTTCGTGATGTTTTAGCTTCGGATTTCTGAACCTCATCCAGAATATCACATATCATTTCAACGAGACCGATATTCTCCATCTCATGGTTGCCACCGATGTTGTAGGTCTCACCCCTTTTCCCGTGTTTCATTATTTCCCAGACTGCCGTACAGTGGTCCCTCACAAAAAGCCAATCCCTGACATTCCGGCCGTCTCCGTAGACAGGCAGGGATTTTTCTTCGAGCCCATTGAGGATTATGAGAGGAAGCAGTTTCTCCGGGAATTGATAAGGGCCGTAATTATTGGAACAATTGGAGATGGTAACGGGCAGGCCATAGGTCTTGTGATAGGCCCTCACCAAGTGGTCGGAGGCGGCCTTTGAGGCAGAATAGGGACTGTTTGGTTTGTAAGAGGTCTCTTCCGTAAAAAAGCCGTCCTTTCCAAGACTGCCGAATACCTCATCAGTGCTTATGTGGTGAAATAGCTTCAAGCGATTTTGATTCGATCTTGCAAGCTCTAACAGGTTAAATGTCCCCACAATATTGCTCATGATAAATGCATCCGGTCTTACAATGGACCTGTCCACATGGGACTCGGCGGCAAAATGGCAAACCGTATCTATTTCATGGTCATTAAATATGCGGGTCATGTTTTCCCTGTCGCATATGTCGGCCTTCTCAAAGATGTATTGCCCGGGGAAATTTTCCTCAATATCTATAAGATTTTCGGGGTTGCCCGCATAAGTGAGTTTATCCACATTAATTATCCGTCCTTTAAAATCCGAGTCTGTCAGGAGATGCCTGATGAAATTGGTCCCTATAAACCCACATCCTCCTGTGACTAACATATTCTTCATAACGCAACCTCTTTGATTTGTAATCGCTCAGTTTCAACGTTCAGGGGTTTACGCATGCCCCTCCATTATCGACTAACGCCTATAGTTATTGAGCTATTGCCTTGAGCCCCTGACAACCAGTTACTTTGATTTTATTGATATCTCTTATCATACGTTCAAAGTGAGTGCAAATATCATGGGTTCAAATTGTTAAGTACCGCAGCAATGGATTCCCCTAAAATCTCCATCAATGCCGGTTATTGCTGCAAAGTTTCCCCTTTTTTCAAATCAGCAAGGTAATTTTGTCTTAAATATAACTAAAAATGTCTAATTTATAATTTATTGCTTAACAAGAGGAACAATCTGCGCTATATCTATTTCATAGTCTAAAATAAAGATAAAGATTTTCAGGTTCATCCGGTAAATGAGTACTCCTCAAAACGACACATGATTGCGAAGTTGAAGGTTGAAGCGGTCTTTTCGTAGTGACTGCTGGAAGGCTTTCGTGATTTCAGGCTGTTATGGGA
>JAIOSR010000374.1 GCA_021107495.1 Desulfobacterales bacterium
AACTGGCTTGTAAGCCCGGCCTTGGCCACTGACATGCGCACAAGGTCCTTTGCCTTTTCCGTTGCAGCGTCCGGATCGTCCGAATGGACCCAGGAGTCATGGTTTCTGATATTGGCCATCTCGAAGAGATACTTGTTCAGACCGGCATTTATAAGGGTTTCCTGGAAAAGTGCCTCATGGGTTATGGGCGTGCACGCGGCCACGACAACCCGGTTCAGGTCCTGTTCCTTGATGACCTCCGTCATCTTATCCTGGGTATCCTGGGAACAGGTAAACAGGTTTTCCTCTGCATAAACCACATTCGGAAGTGTCCTGGCATATTCCGCCACCTCCGGGACCCTTACCACACCCCCGATGTTGATGCCGCAATTGCACACAAAGACCCCGATTCTCGGATCATCCCGTGATACATCCTTTTCAGGTGGTATTTCGAGCTCCCTGGTTTGTGTATTGCGCGCAGGAGCCAGTCTCTCGGTTGCGGCACAGGCAGCCGCACTCGCTTCCATGACCGTCAGGGGAATATCTTTTGGGCCGGTAAACGCGCCACAGGCATAGATTCCCGGAACAGAGGTGGCAACCGGATGAAAACTGTCCGTCTGGGTAAAGTTGTATTTATCCAGCTCAATGCCAAGGCGCTCTGAAAGGGCCACAACATTTTCATCCGTCTCGAGACCAGTGGAAAGAACGAACATATCAAAGATCTCTTCTTTCAGCACGCCGTCATCCTCGGTATATGTAACCGAAACATCATCCGTACCCGGTACCGGTTCAACCGTATGTATTCGGGACCGGACAAACTTTACACCATCTTTTTTGGCATTTTCATAATAACGGTCAAAGTCCTTCCCATGGGTCCGCATATCCATATAGAACACGGAGCAGTCCAGGGGAACCTTGCTGTGCTCAGTGGCAATGACCGTTTGCTTGATAGCGTACATGCAGCATACGGAAGAGCAATAACCATTGTCACAACGGTTGACATCCCTTGAGCCCACGCATTGGAGCCAGCCGATCTTCTTCGGCTCTTTCTCATCCGAAGGCCTTGCCAGATGACCCATAAATGGACCTGTTGCAGACAGGATACGTTCAAACTCCAGGGAGGTCACTACATTGGGCATGGAGGAATATGAATAGGTATCATATCGGCCCGGATCAAAGGACTTGAATCCGGGGGCAAGGATTACAGATCCCACGTTCAATGTTATTTCTTTTTCCTGATCATCAAAATTTATGGCCCCGGCCTCACAGAATTTCTCGCAGGCCCTGCATTTTCCCTTTTTAAAATAGATACAGTTTTCCTGATCAATAGAATATTTAAGGGGAACAGTCTGTGAATAGGGCACATAAATGGCCTTGCGCTTTATCAGGCCCTCATTATAGATATCATCCACTTTTTTCGGGCATTTCTCAGCACACGTCCCGCAGGCAATGCACTTGTCCATATCCACAAAACGGGGATGCTGGACAACGTTCACGGTAAAATTGCCTTCCGTTCCCGAAATATCTTTCACCTCGCTCAACGTGAGTAAATCGATGTTGATATGCCGGCCGACCTCGACCAGTTTAGGGGCAAGAATTCACATGGAGCAATCATTGGTGGGGAAGGTCTTGTCCAACTGGGCCATGACCCCGCCGATACCGGGTGATTTTTCCAACATATGGACGTAAAAACCTGAGTTTGCCATATCCAGGGCCGCCTGCATCCCGCCAATGCCTCCTCCGACAACCATCACGGAGCCCTGAACATCTTTGCCTTTTTCTGCTTTCATTTTTGACTCCTCATCAATTTATATAAGGATTTTTTTCACTTACTTTATGTTTTAGCCCGATGTTGCATTGAAATTCATTCGGGTAGATGAAATATACTTCCATACAATGACCAAACACGGCAATTGATGCCTTAACAGGACATCATCGACTATAAATTCATCATGGAACGTCAATTTAGCACTTTTAAACCAAAATAAATATAATTTCACAAAGAAACAGGCCCTTTATGCAATGTTAGGGCCTATAATAATGAATGTGAAAAAAGTCACAGATTGGATTTATATTAAAAACCGTGTTTTTTTGTCAAGAGGTATCTCGGACCCGGAATATAATTATGCAGGAAATGAGGCTGAGAAGGCTACCGTTACAAAGGAGCCTTTCTTTCAGGGCGGTACAAGGTTTAATTTCGGGGCTAATCTGTTTTTCAATGAAATGACGAAGTTTTCTGAAATATTGGGGTTTAGGCGGGTAAATAGTAACGGCAGCATAGACCATCTTGAGTTCTGAAGATCTCAATAAAATATGCAGCCATCATTTTAAATGGTCAATAAGTTTCCCTCTCCAACCTCTTATAAATAAATTTCAATTGCTTTTGATTCAATTCTCCCACGTTTTCATTGATCCATTTTAAATCACCCGAAGCGATAGCTGCTTTGGCATCACTTATCAACTGGCTTTTGCCCAACGCTTCAGAGCCTAATTCCATTAAATAGTCCCAAAACTTTTGGTCATCAGCCGCACGACTTAATACCCCGAGAACTTCTCGTTTTTGAATTAATGAAAAAAGACGGAAAGGGGCGGCATCATGATGTTTAAGTGCTTCATTGATAGCGGTCTTGATCTGATCATCAGTAAACGGCTTAGGTAAAAAGTCATGTGCTCCCAATGTCATGGCTTCCTCTGCTATTGGTTGAGTACCGACACCCGTAATTACAATGACTTCCATGTCCGGCTTTTTTCCCTTTATTTGTTTTATGACTTCCATACCATTAATACCCGGCAGCTTTAAGTCTGCTATAATCAAATCAAACCCTTTTTGCTCGAAAAGTTCAAGGGCCGCCTCACCCGTTTCAGCAACATCAACATCATAACCTGCTTCCGTTAAAATCATATCTAATGCCGCAGAAATGCTGGCGTCGTCTTCCATTACTAAAATATGTGTTTCTTTCATAATATTTCTCCTCCG
>JAIOSR010000429.1 GCA_021107495.1 Desulfobacterales bacterium
ACTCGAGCTAAACATCTTCTCTACCTATCGTACCCCCAAAAAGATCAAAACAGTAGGAACCTTACCCCCTCACGATTTATAGATGCTATTAGGAACACGATCGACATAATTCATGTTTAAGCAACAGGAAACCAGAAAATGTGCAAAAAACAGGGACAGATTAAAAGGGGTCATATAAGGGGACGTAAAAGGGGACGTTGGTTCCAAAACGCTTTTAAAGAAATAGGTTGTTTTCCTTTATTAATTCCAACATTGTTGAGGCCTAATCAACAAATAGAGTAACATGCTATATTCTAAATAGCATTTAAAATAAACTTCAATGCGTAAGGTGTTTTAGAACCAACCCTTTTAAGGCCTTGATGATATCTCAACTTTTTGTCATATTTGAACATTGCCAATAGCCCACAGATTGACGCGGCTGGGGATTTAAAGTCGGAAGGGAATCAAAAACATAAAATTTAGAAGCGGTTTTCACGGGGAGAAAAACATGGCATCAATAACAGATCGAATGATACGAGCAGCAAAACTGGATGTAACCCTCTATGAAGAGGTGGAAGCGGACAAAGGCGCCATGGGGCAAGCCATGGCAGTTGTTGTTTTGTCCAGTGTTGCTGCTGGAGTCGGAAGTGTCGGCGCGGCTGGGATAAAGGGTCTTGTTCTCGGAACCATAGCTGCCTTGGTGGGATGGTTTATCTGGGCGTTTCTGACATACTTTATTGGAACCAGGTTGCTATCCGAACCACAAACAAAGGCAGACTATGGGGAGTTGCTTCGCACCATCGGATTCTCCAGTTCACCGGGTGTGCTGCGTGTTTTGGGGATCATCCCCATAGTGGGGAGTATTCTTAATTTCATTTGCGGCATCTGGATGTTGGTAGCGATGGTCATTGCCGTCAGGCAAGCGCTTGACTATAAAAGTACTTGGCGAGCCATTGGAGTCTGTCTTATCGGCTGGATTGTTCAGCTCATTATTTTTGCCATATTTTTCTGGTTAGCAGGGGGATTCGGCGCTTCACAGGGATAATTCATGTCCAATCGTTGGAATTGCAGACCCTCCAACAAGTTTTAATAATAAGGCTCTCACAATAACCTGTGATATCCAATTGTCAATGTGGGATGGGGGTCGCCCAATTTCTATTCGTGTTGCCATCCCATGTCGAACAAGGTTTAGCTGAAGCATCAATAAAGATCAGTTAACATGCGCCTTGACGCAGACGGGCTAAAAACCGTGCCCGCTGGCTAGGCGCGGCATTGGCAATCTACCAAGAACGGAGATAAAGTTGATTATTAAAAAAGCAACGGATTCAGATTTAAAAGATGTCCTACGCATAGAATCGGAAGCTTTTGGTCATAGCAAAGAATCGAATCTTGTAAACGGTTTACTGAATGATGATAGTGCCAAGCCACTACTGTCCCTGCTTGCTATTGATGATGACGTGGCGGTTGGGCACATTCTTTTTACCAAGGTTCGTATAACTGGAAATGAAGATGCACTATCTGCCATGGTTCTTGCGCCACTTGCAATTCTGCCAGATGCCCAAGGAAAAGGCGTTGGCGGCAAACTAATTAAGGAAGGTTTAACGCAATTGTCTGAATCAAAGGTCGATCTTGTGTTTGTTTTGGGACATCCAGAGTATTATCCACGTTTTGGATTCAAACCAGCAGGAGCCCAAGGGTTTGAAGCGCCTTACCCTATCCCGGCGAAAGACGCCTCTGCCTGGATGGTTCAAGAATTAAAACCTGGCATTATTGAAAATTTTAGCGGCAAAATAGTTTGTGCAGATACGTTAAATGAACCCGAACATTGGCGTGAGTAATAATTGCCAAAAAAGGGGTCTCCGATTGACCTTTTATGAACAATCAGCAGTGTAGATAGAGTATTAAAACGTGAGATGCTAAAGGATAAAAAAACCAAGAAGAACGTGGAAGCCTTGAAATTTAAATTGAGCATGGATCAAGAGTAGACTTTACCCCTATACAGGCAACCCCGGAATTGAATAAGGGACAGGCGTTTTACTCTTATTGACATTTCATTATCTCCCTGACCCCCTTACTATTTTGCCTTGCCTGTTACCATGCTATACTAATAGCATTAAGCAATATGGGAAAAGCGAAGGTAATTTGTCCACCTATGGATAATGTTATGTTTACCTAGACGATCGGATACGGAATGCCTGAAAAAACCATCGTCATACAAACATTCGGCAACAAGGCCGAAGCAGAAATTGCAGGAGGGCTTCTTAAAACGGCGGGGATTAAGTCGTTTGTTTCAAAAGATGATGTCGGCGGCATGTATCCGGGGCTCCAAATCACAGGGACCGGTGTCATTCTCAGAGTTCGCCCAAGAGATGCTGGGCGGGCAACGGAAATTCTTCAGGGAATTGAAACGCAAGTTTGGGAGTCAGAGAACTATTCTCCTTCAAAGAACTTGATAGCAATTGTTTCCCTGTTGGTTTGGGTGCTTTTACCCCTTGGCGGAGCCTCAATCTTGATTGGTCTGACCGGACAGAGGCCTCTAGTCTACATCGGAATCTCACTTGTTGTTTTAGGTTGCGTCTTAGTATTTTTTGCTCAAGCACGAAAAAAGAAAATGGGATTATCTGAACCTCCTTCAAAACTGCGTTACTTAGTTATTGGGCTGGCTATAGGTGTTGTTTTAACGGGTGCAGTTTCTTGGTATTACGGAGTAAACCAAAACCGATACGATGGACTGTACAAGCGTGATCTAAATGGAGACGGCAAGATTGATGAATGGCAAACATATAGCAAGGGCTCGTTAATGACTGCTGAATCGGATCATAATTTCGATGGCAGAGCGGATGTCTGGTGGAGGTATGAAAATGGGACTATTATATCGATGAAAATGGATACCGATTTCAATGGAATTTTCGATGTCAGCTACTTCTTTGTCGACAACGTTGCGTATAGTGCAGAATTTCGTCCCAATGGAGCAAAGACAGTAGCTAAGAAGGAGATATTTGAGCACGGTGTCCTGAAAGAACAGTGGGTTGACAAAAATATGGATGGAAAGTTTGACCAAAAAATAATATTTGATCATTTGGAAAATCCCATTAGGACTATCCCATTCCGATAGTCCAATCTGGTAAAATAACCAGCGAATTCAAAAAGGGGTCTCCGTTTGACCTTTGATGAACAATCAGGAGTGTAGATAGAATATTAAAATGTCAGATGCTAAAGAATAAAAAAAACCAAGAAGAATATTGAAGCATTGAAATTTAAACCCTATAGTTGCATAAATAACATGGCACATTGGGTTTTTAAAGACTGGTATCACAGCCTTTTTCAACCTTTTTGGCTTGTTTGTTGGAATACACACAAGGTGACATCCTGAAAACAACGAAAAAAGCCATGTTATTTACCCTCCGGGAAAGCCGAGGGCACCGCATCTCCTTTGTTGCCTGCCGGGGCGTAGCCTTGGCGAAGACTGGTCAAGGGTTCGCAGTAAAGTACTACGGCTTCACCCTTGACGCCTCAGATATGCAGTACCCTCTACTTTTGCAGCGTTAGGGTAAATTGAGCATGGGTCAAGAGTAGACTTTACCCCTATATAAAAGTCAACCGGAGACCTGACCCCTTTAATTGATCGGAGCAGGCATATGACGTTGCGCTTATTTCTGGTCTGCCTTTCTGCTTTGTTCATCTG
>JAIOSR010000249.1 GCA_021107495.1 Desulfobacterales bacterium
CTTAGTGTCCATCCGGAAACAACCAATTTTCGGATGGAGCTTTCGGCGGTCAGCGATCAGCAATCAGCTAAAGTGATCTGAACTTGTGGGTAGTTTTCCACGGATATTAAACAATAATTTTTGATAAGGGATAGTAATATGAGCACAACTATTGAATCGGCGGATAAATACATGTTTCAGACATACGGCCGTTTTCCCGTGACATTGGTGCGGGGAGAAGGATGCCGGGTCTGGGATGAGGAAGGAAAGGAATACATTGACTTTGTGGGCGGCATTGCCGTCTGTTCCCTGGGACACAGCGCACCCATTGTTACCAGGGTGCTCGAAGAACAGTCCAAAAAACTGGTCCATGTTTCCAACCTTTACTATACCCTGCCCCAGATCGATCTGGCCAGGCTTTTAGTGGAGAATTCGTTTGCGGACAGGGTGTTTTTCTGTAACAGCGGTGCCGAAGCCAATGAGGCGGCAATCAAACTCGCACGGCGTTATGCAAATGAGATATCCGGGACCGGAAAGCATTTGATAATCTCCATGGATAATTCCTTTCACGGCCGTACCATGGCCACGCTTTCGGCAACCGGCCAGGCCAAGATACAGACCGGATACGACCCCCTGTTGGAAGGGTTCAGGTTTGTGCCCTTTAATGACCTGAATCGTCTGGAACAGGCATTAGATGAGTCGGTCTGTGCAGTGATGGTTGAACCCATACAGGGAGAAGGGGGCGTTGTCTGCCCGGATCCCGATTATTTAAAAGGGTTAAGGAAGTTGTGCAGCGAACGCAAGGCGACCCTCATCTTTGACGAGGTTCAGGTGGGGATGGGACGAACGGGAAGGCTTTTCTGTCACGAGCATTATGGGGTTACACCCGACATAATGACATTAGCCAAGGCCCTTGGTAACGGTCTTCCCATAGGAGCCATGCTCTCGACAGAGGAGTTTAGCCGGGCATTTGGTCCCGGAAGTCATGCCACCACCTTCGGCGGCACACCCCTGGTGACGGCGGTATCCACGGCAGTACTCCGGAGCATTCTCGATGACGGGCTGCTTGAGCACTGCACAAGCATTGGCCATTACTTCAAAGAAAGGCTGGAAGAGCTTGGCCGAAAACACAGTCTTATCAAAGAAGTGAGGGGGCTGGGCCTTATTCTCGGCGTTGAACTGAATACGCCCGGCGCGCCGATCGTTACGGCATGTCAAGAGGCAGGGTTTTTAATTGTCTGCGCGCAAGAAAATGTGCTCCGCTTTGTACCACCCCTTATTGTGGAAAAGGATGAGATTGACAGGCTGGTGGAGACCCTTGACAGGATACTCGATAAAAATTGAAATGGAATGACCTATGAAAAAAGACCTTTTAACCATACGGGACCTTACAAAAGACGAAATTATGGCCCTTATAGACAGGGCATTGGAGATAAAAAAGGTCGGCAGGACCGCAAAAAGGCCATTTGCCGGCTATGCCCTCGGCCTCATGTTTGACAAGGCATCCACGAGAACCAGGATTTCCTTTGAAACAGCCATGTTCCGGCTCGGTGGGCAGACACTTTTCTTGAGCAGGGAAGATACACAGTTGTCCAGAAACGAGCCCATCAAAGACACGGCCAGAGTATTGGCCCGTTACCTGGATGCCATTGCAATCAGGACTTTCTCTCAGGATTTTGTTGAAAAAATAGCGCAGTGGGCTGAAATACCTGTTATCAACGCCCTGACAGACCAGTACCATCCCTGCCAGATCTTAAGCGATATTATGACCGTTAAGGAAAAACGGGGCAGCCTGAACGACCTGAAAGTGGCATGGATCGGTGATGGAAACAACGTGGCCCATTCTTGGATCAATGCCGCCCATGTCCTTGGGTTTGAACTGGCACTCGCCTGCCCGCCGGACTATCATCCGAGCCCTGATGTGCTTAAAGGTTCTGATAAAAACATCAAATTAGTTGAAGACCCTGACGATGCTGCCAGGGGTGCCGACGTGATCAATACGGACGTGTGGACCAGCATGGGCCATGATGCGGAGAGGGATAAAAGGCTAAGGGATTTTAAGGGCTTTCAGTTAAACCGGTCCCTTTTGGAGCTCTGCAAACCGGATGTCCTGGTCATGCACTGTCTTCCGGCCCACAGGGGGGAAGAAATATCGGAAAATGTCCTGGAGGGTCCCAATTCCGTGGTTTTTGATCAGGCCGAAAACAAGATGCACTTTCACCAGGCCCTGTTGGAGAGGTTACTTTCTGAAAGGTGAAGCACTGGGACGCCTCCATTGCACTGCTTCGCTCCGAAATGAGGGATAATGGAACGGAGAGATGATGTGACGCTCCTCCATTCCACGAGAGATATTCACGTGCATTACACGAATTGCCCGAACAGATGCCGAGACCTGAAAAAAAAGGAGGTCCAAATTGAGTGAAGATATCAAAAAAATAGTTTTAGCTTATTCGGGGGGTCTTGATACCTCCGTTATTCTTACATGGCTTAAGGAGACATATAAATGCCCGGTCGTGGCCTATGCAGCCGATTTGGGACAGGGTGAAGAGCTTGGCGGGATAGAAGAAAAGGCAATGGATACGGGTGCGGATGAAGTTATCGTGGAAGACCTGAAGGAAGAGTTTGTAAAGGACTTTGTCTGGCCCGCATTGAGGGCCAATGCCATTTATGAATCGAGGTATCTCTTGGGCACTTCCTTGGCAAGGCCCCTCATTGCCAGGGGTCAGGTGGATGCTGCAAAAAAAACAGGGTCGAATGCCGTGAGCCACGGCGCAACCGGAAAGGGAAATGATCAGGTGAGGTTTGAACTGGGCTATATGGCCCTGGAGCCTAACCTTAAAATCATTGCGCCCTGGAGGATATGGGAATTCAGGGGCAGGGAAGATCTCATGGAATACGCCCGGTCAAAGGGCATCCCGGTACCGGTGACAAAGGAGAAACCCTATTCCAGTGATCGCAACCTGTTGCATATAAGTTTTGAAGGCGGGATTCTTGAAGATACCTGGAACGAGCCGCCCGAGGATATGTTTGTGCTGTCCGTTTCTCCTGAAAAGGCCCCTGATCGGTCCACATATATGGAGATCGAGTTTAAACAGGGAAATCCCGTTTCCGTGGACGGCCGGGCCATGACACCGGCAGAACTCCTGTCCCGGTTGAATGAACTGGGAGGCAGAAACGGAATCGGCCGTGTGGACATGGTGGAAAATCGATACGTGGGCATGAAATCGAGAGGTGTTTACGAAACACCCGGCGGGACCATACTAAGGGAGGCCCATTTGGCCATGGAATCCATAACCGTGGACAGGGAGGTCATGCATATAAGGGACGGACTGGTGCCCCGGTACGCGGAGATGGTCTATTACGGTTACTGGTTTTCCCCGGAGCGGGAAATGCTTCAGACCCTTATCGATGAGACCCAGAAAAACGTAAACGGTGTTGTGAGATTAAAATTGTATAAGGGTAATTGTACGGTGGTCGGTACAAAATCCGAATCATCACTCTACGACCCGGATTATGCATCATTTGAGGGGGACGAGGTCTACAATCAAAAAGATGCCGAAGGATTCATAAGGCTGAGCGGTCTGCGTATAAAAATCGCGCGGCTTTTGGAACGAAAGAGGGGTAATTCATAGCCTCGTTTCAGTTGGTGAGGATGGCCGGAAATGACCGGGCACCGGCAGACGGATTGGAATAACCGAAACAGCTCATAAGGTGCGGCGTTGTATTATAATGGCGGGGCATGCGGGACTCTTTTCAAAGAGGCGCATCGATATCTCTACTAATCATTCGCCACGCCCCGAAGGCCTTAACCATTGGGCTTCCGACAGGCGGGACAGCCAGACATAATAGGAGCTATCATCGAAAGGGCTATCCGGGCCGAATTATAAAGAGGGCCGCCGTTATGCGAGCCACGGCAAGGTTATGCGGCTCTTTGAAAAGAGTCCCGTATGCCTCACCGTGCTTGTCTGTTTTCCTAACCCCCGTTCTTCAGCCGGGTCCCTGTGGCGGGACGAACGTCATTTTTAAATGTGTGTCCGTATAAATTAGAGTCCCCCCAAATATTGGGCAGATACGAATTAACTATGGATAAGAGGTATTCCAAATGACCCAAAAAATCTGGGGCGGTCGTTTTCGGGAGGAAACAGACGCCCTTGTAAACAGGTTTAATGCCTCCATAGCCTTTGATCACAGGCTTTACGCCTATGACATTGAAGGGAGTATGGCCCATTTAAGGATGCTGGCCAAACAGGAAATCATCACGGCTGAGGAGGCATCAAAAATCCTGACGGCCCTTGAAGAAATTAAGGTCGAACTGGACAGAGATGAAATCCCTATTGATGATTACGAAGATATACACAGCCTTGTGGAAATGGCATTGGTAAATAAAGTAGGGGAATTGGGGGGAAAGCTGCATACGGGCAGGAGTCGAAATGATCAGGTGGCCCTGGATGTCCGGCTCTTTGTCAGAGATGTCATTGGTCGCGTGACGGATTTGATAAGTGACACGCAATCTGCGATTGTGGAATTGGCGGAAAAAAACTTTGAACTTATCATGCCGGGCTATACACATCTTCAACGGGCCCAGCCGGTCCTCCTGGCTCATCACCTGCTTGCCTATTATGAGATGCTGAAAAGAGACCGGGAACGTTTTCAGGAAAACTTCAAAAGGACAAACACCATGCCGCTGGGAAGCGCCGCATTGGCAGGTTCCACCTTTGACCTGGACCGGGACATGGTGGCACGGGAACTCGGCTTTGACAGTATAACCGATAACAGCATGGATGCCGTAAGCGACAGGGATTTTGTTCTGGAGTTCCTCTTTAATACCTCTGTCCTGATGATGCATCTGAGCAGGCTCAGCGAGGAACTGGTCATCTGGTCAAGCCGGGAGTTCGGGTTTATAACAATATCCGATGCCTTCTCAACCGGCAGCAGTATTATGCCCCAGAAAAAAAATCCTGACCTTCCGGAGCTTATCAGGGGCAAAACAGGTCGGGCCTACGGACACCTTATCTCCCTCTTGACGACCATGAAAGGTCTTCCCTTGACCTACAACAAGGATATGCAGGAAGATAAAGAGGCCCTGTTTGACACGGCGGACACGGCCCTGATCTGTCTCGAGGTGATGTGCCGGCTTCTTCAGGAGATCTCCTTCAACGCCGAGGCGTTAAAGGCGGCAACCGAAAAGGGATTCCTGGCAGCCACCGACCTGGCCGACTACCTTGTACGTAAAGACATGACCTTTCGTGAGGCCCATGACATTGTGGGGAAGATGGTCCTTGCCGCCACGGATCAGGGAAAAGAACTTCATGAACTTACCCTGGACATAATGAAGGGTTTTGCATCAGAAATTGATGAGGATGTCTATGAATGGCTTGAACCTTCAGCGTGTCTTGAGAAAAGAAACATCCCGGGAGGAACAGGACCGGAGATGGTGCAAAGATGCTTAAACAAGGCAAAAGAGGAGCTGAAAAATTGATGAGGAAAGGAAGCATTCGCCAGGTAAAATGGAGATTCCTGTACAATGCAATGATTCTCTGTGTGGTTTCGCTTGCCCTTATGTCCTGCGGAAAGAAAGGTCCCCCGTTTCTGCCTAAGACGGGCACGCCGTTGAAGGTGGAGCAGTTACAAGGTCAGTGGACAAATGAAGCGGTCCTTCTTAAGGGGAATATCCCCGCTCTAAAGGGGCAAAAGAAAGGTGGACCGGGTGTAACCGGTTGCAGGGTTTACCATACATGGTATTCTTTAAATAAGCCTCCCTGTGAAGGTTGCCCCATAGACTATCCCCGGTTTCAGGAAATCGGGGGTGAGATCCTTGCGGGGGAAAAATTCCTGTGCGAGATTTTTGTAGAAAAAAAAGAGGGCATCCACTTTTTTGAGGTCCGGTTAATAGGCCCAAAAGGAACGGTAGGCCCACCATCCAATCGGGTCAAATTAACTGTAGAAAATTGAAGATTAACCATTAAAATTTAAGATTGACTATTGAAGATTGCTTTTCAATGAATTCAGTGCTTTTTCAATCGTCAATGTTCAATAGTCAATCTTCAGTCCAGAGAGCTATGCATCACTTTAATTACATAAAAAATGAGCTTTACTGTGAAGAAGTCCCGGTGGCGGAGATTGTCCGGGCGGTCGGGACTCCGGCTTACCTCTATTCTCATGC
>JAIOSR010000495.1 GCA_021107495.1 Desulfobacterales bacterium
ATGGTGGCGGCCAGGATCTCTGCCCGTTTGTAACCGAATGTGTTCTGAAAGGAAGCCCCTTTCCTTCCGATGCGATGTGCAATATAGGCAAGCAAGACGGCCACGAAGTCGCTGAAATTGTGGGTAGCATCGGAAATGAGGGCCATGCTGTGTGCATAAACACCTCCGATGACTTGGGCTATGGGGATAATGAGGTTGAGTGCCAATGTTATTAAGAGCCGGGACCCGCTGGTGTCTTTGACATCCACATGTGGGTGTGAGCACGTGCCGGTTGAACCGTGAACGTGCTCGACCGCTTCGCGGCTATCAGGTCCATGGTTAATCTTATCAGAAGATTTCATTGCTGTCCTTTCCGGCCATCCGAATGGGCTTCATGTCCTTTTCCATATTAATTCTCAATTCTTAATCTTCACAAAACGACCCGTTATCATTATGGTAATGATTGGTTTTTCAGGATAATTGGTTTTGAGTCTAAGAGCCCCACTAAACGTGGGCGGTGGACCTGGGATGCTTGTAAGGTGGATCTTAAACCTTCGTCCTTTTTCAATTTCCTCCAGCCTGTATTTCACTTTCCCTTCGAGATCAAATTGGTCCTGGCTCAGGGTCAAAGGATTGTTTAGCCCCGCTTTGATCTCGATGACCTTGGTGATGCTCTGGCCTGCTTTCCCATAAAAGCTGACATAACGGGGAGAGATCAAAACGGGGACTTTGATAAAGGCCTTTATCCCCAGTCTGATGATATTTTGTTTTGGGTCATTGGTGTTTACCTTTGTACTCTTGTAGATCCTTCCCTGATATCTTTTAGTATGGACTTTAAGCGTAATCTTTCCCTCCCCGCCTGGGGGGATGGCCTTGTCGTACGAGGCCACCGAGCACCCTCAACCGGGCTTAACCCTGATGATCTGCAAGACCTCGTCTCCCTGGTTCAGAACTCGAAAGGTATGTTCGATGACCTTCCCTTGTTTCACCTCTCCAAAATCAAATTCCCGCCCTTCTAATACCATCTTTGGACCCTTGGATTCTTGGGCCAGTACAAGAGGACAGACCATAGCAAATATCAGTAGAGACAGCATCATCGAAAGCCGGTAGCTTTTCATGTTTTCCACCTTTTCTCAAAGTTCAGGATATTAAAATTTGTGGCAAATCTTTTCACCACGAAGTGCACTAAAAAATACGAAAATCTATTATTCCCCTTGGCCTTCTTGATCTTCATGGATATACAGAACATGCCCTTTATGGTTCCGGCTTGTCCGGGTTAGGTTTCTGAAAGAAATGCTTCTGTCGAGATCAAGATCCTGGAGCAGGGTGACGGCCATTTTTCAAACTCGTAAAGAGTTACAACTATTTTAAACTAAGAGACAGCTAATGTTAAGCGTCAAACTGAAATTGATCCATATATTCTGATAGTGTCTCCCGTTTCTTATCATCAAGGGTCGGGCAGTCACTTGCTCCTTTTACGCCCTGGGCCACCCGCGTGGCAAAGACCATGCAGGTGGACTCCCCGCATTCCCTGCAATTGGTCATGGGGAGCAGCTTGAGGATCTCAAGGACCTTGGGTTTGGGCGCCCCCTCATAGCTCGGCTTGATCTCCTCTCTCTTGTCCCATGCCTCGTTGATCTCCCTCTGGAGCCACTGAAGGATCTTGTCCGCCTCTTCCTCGTTTCGGAGCGCGTTAACCGCAATTTCGCGGGGATGAACCGTGATGATCTTTCCCTGTGTCCTGAAGGTAACCGCTGGCGGGTCCTTAAAGTATTCAAAGGCACCCAGTACAGAATTGAGATAGGGGAGCACATCGGTTATATCCTGATCCAGATGTGCAATACAGTGAAGAGACTGAAAGCTCGGATTGCATTCAGGCCTCGATATTTTTTTGCTATATGATTTAAGCAGCATTATCACACCCCCTTCATAAAATGCGTTTTAGGGTTTGCAGGTTACGTGGCATACCCCGGCAGGCGTTTCCACTGCATAGGGGAAATATTTCCTCTTAAACCAGAGTGCAACATTTACGAGGCTAATAAGGACCGGCACCTCTACAAGAGGCCCGATAACGGCTGCAAAGGCCTGGCCCGAGTCGATCCCGAAGACGGCCACGGCCACGGCAATGGCCAATTCAAAATTATTGGATGCGGCCGTAAAACTCAGTGTGGTGGACTGTTCATAGGTGGCCCCCGCCTTCATGGAGAGGTAAAAGGAGACAAAGAACATGATCAAAAAATAAATACAGAGGGGTATGGCGACCTTTACGACATCAAGCGGCAGTTGAACGATATACTCTCCTTTCAGGGAGAACATGACCAGGATGGTAAAGAGGAGGGCAATCAGGGTGATGGGACTGATCTTTGGGATGAACTTTTTCTCGTACCAGTCACCACCCTTTGTGTTTAGACCGATGATGCGGGTGATGACACCGGCGATAAAAGGGATACCCAGATAGATAAAGACGCTTTCTGCGATCTGGCCGATGGAGATATCCACGACCGCGCCCTGCAGCCCCAGCCATTGGGGAACAACCGTGATGAAGATATAGGCATAAATAGAAAAAAAGATCACTTGAAAGATGGAGTTGAAGGCCACAAGCCCGGCGCAGTATTCCCGGTCTCCGGAGGCAAGATCATTCCACACGATGACCATGGCGATACACCGGGCCAAACCGATCATGATAAGCCCAACCATGTATTCATGATGTCCGGAGAGGAAGGTGATAGCCAAGAGAAACATGAGGATGGGCCCGATTACCCAGTTCTGGACAAGAGAGAGAACCAGAACCTTGACATTCCGAAACACGGGCCCCATCTTCTCGTATCTCACCTTGGCCAGGGGCGGGTACATCATAAGTATCAGCCCGATGGCAATGGGGATGTTTGTGGTCCCCACCTGAAAATAGTCGATTATCCCTCGGATTCCGGGAAAAAGATATCCCCACATGACCCCCACGAACATGGCCAGAAAGATCCAGAGGGTCAGAAACCTGTCAAGAAAAGACAGACGCTTTACAAAGAAATCCTGTTCTGTCATTGTAGCCCTCCTTTCCGTCATTTAG
>JAIOSR010000080.1 GCA_021107495.1 Desulfobacterales bacterium
CCTTTTAAACTGTCGAAAATATTCCCACCCGGACCAGAGGGTCAGGATCAACGCCCCCCACAAAAAGAACATGCCCACAACATGGAAATCAACATCAAAATATGAATAATGAAGACAAAGCCCTGCTATGGCCGAGGACTGGAAAATGGTCTTGTATTTTCCCAGGGTGCTGGCCTGTATCACGATTCCCTCGCTTACCGCAATTCCTCTCAGACCTGTAACCGCCATCTCCCTTGCAATAATAACAATCACCACCCAGACCGGGATTCGGTCCAGGGGGATGAGCATGATCATGGTAATGGAGATCAAAAGCTTGTCGGCTAATGGATCAAGAAATTTCCCCAATACGGTTACGGTCCCGTGTTTCCTTGCGAAATAGCCGTCTAAGATATCGGTGATAGAGGCCAGGCCGAAAACCAGGGCCGCAAAGAAGCTGGCCCATCTCCCCTGAAAATTAAGGAAAATGAACAAGAGCGGGATAAATGCCAACCTGATTCCCGTCAGTGTATTGGGCAGATTGGTTATGTCGCTTCGAAGGCGTGATTTCATAAATACTTCGCCGATCCCTTGAGGGTTTTGTCCTTTCGCCTTTAAGTTGAATAAAAAGCTATTCCTGAAATCTGAAAAATTGCAGGGTATTAGTCAGCTTTGGCCCTGAACGATTTATAATAAGCCATTACCCTTTTGATAAATGTCCTTGTTTCGGAATAGGGGGGCACACCTTTGTGGGTCTCCACGGCCTGAGGGCCGGCATTATAGGCCGCCAATGCTAATAGTTTATCGTTTTTGAAACGTTTCAACAATTGGCTCAAATATCGGGCCCCGCCAAAAATGTTTTCTTCCGGGTCAAAGGGGTCTCCCACATCCATGGCATCTGCAGTCTGAGGCATCAACTGCATGAGCCCCTGTGCCCCCACACGGGACACGGCCTCGCTGTCAAAGTCGGATTCGGCTTTGATAACGGCCTTGATCAGGGAAGGGTCCAACCCGAACCTTTTTGATGCCTGGCGTATAATTCCTTTGTATTCTTTAATGTACTCGGACGATGTCTTGTGGGTCGTCGCAAGATAAAGTCTGTAACGGGTGTCAGTATAGATATTTGTAAAATGCCAGACCCCTTTTCTGTCCACATAACGGTAGATGTCGGCAGATACCGGTGCACAGAAAAACAACAGGAGAATTATTCCTGCCGCAGCAACGCGATAAACCCTTTTGGCGCACATGTTCAGCCCTGCTTTTTCCAATCGGCTAAAAAGTTTTCCAGGCCGATGTCCGTGAGAGGGTGTTTTGCCAACTGCTTAATAACCTTGTAAGGTATGGTGGCGATGTCCGCACCCATGAGGGCCGCATCGAGCACATGGATGGGGTTTCGAATACTTGCCACGATCACCTCGGTTTCAAAACCGTAATTATCGTAGATGGTGAGTATCTCATCTACTAAATCCATGCCCCTGTGGCCGATATCGTCCAATCTTCCTACAAAGGGGCTGATATATGCGGCGCCCGCCTTTGCGGCCATCAATGCCTGAATTGCGGAAAAGCAAAGGGTAACGTTAGTGTTGATCCCTTCCTTGGACAGGATTTTTACGGCCTTCAATCCCTCCTCGATCAGGGGAATTTTCACGACAATGTTGTCCGCCAGTTTTGCCAGATCCTTGGCCTCCCGTACCATGCCATCGGCATCCACGCTGACCACTTCGGCACTTACCGGGCCATCCACGATATCACAAATTTCTTTTATAAGCCCATTGAACTCACGCCCCTCTTTGGAAACCAGACTGGGATTGGTGGTCACACCGTCAACCATCCCCAAATCGTTGGCTTTCTTAATCTCGTCAATATTGGCCGTATCAATGAAAAATTTCATGGTCCCTCCTTTTTCGATTTTGGATTTTAAATAATTTTTTTTGACAGGATTAATAAGATATTCAGGATTAAAATAACATAAACTTATCCTGTCAATCCATATCTAAATCCTTTAGTTTGTCCTGGATTTCAAACTCACGCTCGATGTAACTAATAAATAAGTCATTAAAACATACAAGGGCAAGCCAATAAAATCCCCCTTAATCCCCCTTTAGAAAAGGGGGAGGCTAATGATTCCCCTTTTTCTAAAGGGGGCAAGGGAGGAATTTAACTCTCTTCAGCCTGTGATAGTTTTTTCGATTTACAGGATAACTACAATGATTTGTGTACGTGGAACAGATTTCTGTCTATCCTGTTATCCTGTCAGAATATTTTTTAACGTTGAGGTATTATGCCTGAATTTCCTTTTCAAATTTGTCCGCACACTCACGGCCGCAGAAAAAATATTCTTTACCGGCTATGGTCCTTCTCAAGGCGTCCCTCAAAGGGATATATGTCTTACATACAGGATCCTGTACCATTTCATCAATGGTAACCCTATCATCTCGACTGACGGGTCTTTGACCGAATGAGAGAACCCCCTTTATTACGCGATAGACTAAATAGGCAAGAAACGCAAAAATCAAAAGCCGCATTTATGCCTCTCCCAAGGGGATAACATCCTGCCCCTGTTCTCTGAAGTCTTCCAGTAACCCGGCCATGCTCTTACCTAAGACAGGGTGAATCAAATCAGGTGCCAGTTGAACCATTGGTTCCAGGACAAATCTCCTCAAATGCATAAGGGGGTGCGGGACCGTCAGGTCCTCTTCCTCGATTACCTCCTGTCCATAAAGGAGGATATCCAGGTCAATGGTCCGGGAATCCCACTTTTTTTTCCGTTCCCTTCCCATGATTTGTTCTATGTCCAGCAGATTCTTCAAAAGGTCTTGTGCCGAAAGTCCGGTGGATAAAGAGATCACGCCATTCACGTACCAGTCCTGTCCCTCTACGCCGACCGGCTCTGTCCTGTAAAAAACGGATTGGGCCGTAACACTTGTGTCAGGTATCCTGCCGGTCATTTCTATGGACTTCCGGCAATTATTCAATTTGTCCCCGAGATTTGAGCCGATGCCGATGTATGCTGTTGTCATTGTGAGGATATTAAAGACTTATGGCCTTTATCCTTTCAATGGCCTCGGAAAGCCTTTCTCTTTTCTGGGTCAATGCGATACGGAAAAAACCTTCTCCGGGCTCTCCAAAACCATTTCCCGGGGTTACCACAATGCCTGTATCCTCTAAAAGGCGCGTGGCTAAACCGGATGAGGTGTAACCTTCAGGGACCTTGACCCATAAATAAAAGGTCGCCTTTGGTGATTCCAGCTCAAAACCCGCATCCGCAAGACCCTTTACCATAAGGTCCCTTCGTCTCGTGTACACCTCGATCATTTCCTTGACACAGGACTGGTCTCCCCGTATGGCCTCTATGCCGGCCATCTGAACCGCCTGGAAGACGCCGGAATCAATATTGCTCTTTATGGCGCCGAGTCCCTCAATTGCTTCCGGGTTTCCCACGGCAAAACCGATTCTCCAGCCGGTCATGTTATAGGTCTTTGAAAGGGAATGAAATTCCAGGCCTACCTCTTTGGCCCCTTCAATTTCTAAAAAGCTGTGTGGGCGATAGCCGTCAAAGGCCATCTCGGTGTAAGCCGCGTCATGGCACACAACGATGCCATTCTCTTTTGCGAATTCCACGACCCGGCTGAAAAATTCCGGATCAGCGACCGCTGAAGTGGGATTGTTGGGATAATTTATGAACATGACACGGGCACGGGAGGCTATTTCATTCGGTATCGCATCGAGGTCCGGAAGAAAACGGTTTTCGCTCAAAAGCGGCATGAAAAAGGATTCACCGCCGGCAAAGAGCGTGGCAATGTTATACACGGGATAGGCCGGTGTCGGTACCAAGGCCACATCACCCGGATTGATAAAGGCCAATGGAAAATGGGCGATCCCCTCTTTGCTCCCTATAAGGGAAACTACTTCCGTCTGTGGGTCCAGATCAACACCGAACCGTTCGCCATACCATTGGGCCACGGTTTCCTTGAACCCGCCCATGCCTGAATAAGAAGGATACCTGTGGTTGGCAGGATCATTCACCGCCCTGTTCAGTGCCTCGATAATGTGCGGGGGTGTGGGGAGATCGGGATCGCCCACACCGAGATCAATAATATCAACACCCTTGGCCATGACCGCGGCCTTTTTCCGGTCAATCTCCTTGAAAAGATAAGGTGGAAGTTTCTTCAGTCTTTCGGCCTTTTCAAATATCTCCATTCAGCGGTTCCTCCATTTGACCATCCCTCTTTTCACTCGTGCCCCACATCATTTGAGTCCCAGCACGTCCTGCATATCATAAAGGCCTACCGGTTGCCTCACGACCCATAATGCGGCCCTGACGGCCCCTTTTGCAAAGTTATCCCTGTTGTGGGCTCTGTGTGTCAGTTCCAACCTTTCGCCTATGCCGCCAAACATGACCGTGTGCTCACCGGTAATATCACCGGCCCGCCATGTCTGGATGCCGATCTCATCATCGGTTCTCTGGCCTATCATGCCCTTTCGTTCATACACTCCTACTTTTTCCAGGTCCCGGTCCACTGCCCCGGCTAATATGCCCGCGAGGCGCATGGCCGTTCCGCTTGGGGCATCCTTTTTTAGCCTGTGATGGGTTTCAAGGATTTCCATGTCATAATCATTGCCTAAAATCCCTGCCATGTCTTTGGCAATCTTGAACATGACATTGACTCCGACGCTCATGTTCGGGGCCAGAACACAATTGATTTTTGCGGCAAGGGTTTCCACCTCTTTGAGAATATCCCCCGTTATCCCGGTCGTGCCGATGACCATGGCAAGCCCTTTGGGGACTGCCGATTGAATGTTTTCAAGCGTGGCCCCGGGGGAGGTAAAGTCGATCAGGACCTCTCCTTTATCTATCACATCTTTTAGGGAACCTGCAATCCTGATCCCTGATTCCCCGATACCTGCCACCTGACCCGCATCCGCATTCACATCAGAATGGTCAGGGATTTCAAAGGCGCCTCCCAACTCTATTTCCGGGTTCCGGTGGATCATGCTTATGATCCTTTTTCCCATTCGGCCGGCAGCACCCGCAACAATCGCCTTTATCATTTTAGTTCTCCATTAGTTAGTTGATAGCAAACACCATCCTATGGCTTAAATGAGGCCGTAGTCCTGAAGCGCCTTTTTGAGACGGTCCACGTTGGCACCGGTCATGGGGACCAGGGGCAGTCTTAATCCCTCCCGGATCTTTCCCATGAGAGCCAGTGATGTCTTTACGGGAACCGGGTTGGTCTCGTAAAACATGGCCTGGCAAAGGGGAAAGAGTTTATAGAAAAGCCCTTTTGCCTTTTCAATGTCCCCTTCCATCCAGGCATTTACCATATCCGACGTATCTTTCGGGACGATATTGGCTACCACGGACACAACGCCTTTTCCGCCTAATGAAAGGACAGGAAGGGTCACAGTGTCGTCTCCTGAAAGCAGAGTAATGTTGTCTCCTGCGAGTTTCACGATCTCGGCCATCTGCACCAGATTTCCCGAAGCCTCTTTGATGGCAACAATCTCCGGGAGCTCGGCTAAGCGGGCAACGGTTACGGGGAGCATGTTGACGCTGGTCCTGCCCGGCACATTATAGAGTACCTGAGGCAGGCTCACTGCCTTTGCAATGGCCTCGAAGTGCCGGTAAAGGCCTTCCTGGGTCGGTTTGTTATAATAGGGCGTGACCTGAAGGCTGGCATCGGCCCCTGCATTTTTGGCATGCTCCGTAAGCTCAATGGCCTCGCCGGTACTGTTGCCGCCTGTCCCCGCGATGACCGGGACCCTCTTGTTGACGGCTGAAATAGCAATTTCAATGACCCTGCCGTGCTCCTCCATATCAAGGGTAGCGGATTCACCTGTTGTTCCACAGGGCACGATCGCATTAGTTCCGTTTTCTATCTGAAACTCAATGAGTTCACGATAGGCCTCCTCATCCACTTTTCCGTCTTTAAACGGTGTTACAATGGCGACTATAGATCCTTTAAACATGATAACCTCCTTTAAAATTGACTAAGGGGTTAGGCATTAACAAAACCTGACATATTATCCATAGTAATTATTTTCTTAAAAAACTACAGTGCTTCCGGGTTTAGCTTTGCCTGGTAAACGATTGCGGTGTTTCCTTCGAGCCAGACCTGATCAAAGGAATCACCCTTACATACGAAATGAATGATCAGTTCCTCTCCTCCCCGGGTCCTGACCTTTACGGGGGAGGTTGCCAATCCCCTGAGAGAGGCAACCAGGGCACAGGCAATGGCCCCGGTACCACAGGCCAATGTCTCATCTTCAACTCCCCTCTCATAGGTCCTTATTTCCAATTGATCGGGGCCGGTTACTTTCATGAAGTCGGCATTTGTCCCTTCCGGAGAAAAGCGATTGTGGTAGCGAATCTCCCTTCCCTGTTCTTTTACAGGATGATTGGAAAGGTCATCAACGTCGATCACCACGTGAGGGACTCCCGTATTTATAAAATCCACTATCTTCCAGCCCTTCCGAAACGTGATATCCACATCCTTTAAAAGGCCTGACGGTTTGGGCATAAGGACCTTGACAATGCGCCCGTTGACCTCTGAGGAGATGGGCCCGGCCAATGTCTCAAAGGTCATTTCAGACCCGGCGATCCCCTTTAAAAAGGCGAAACGGGACACGCACCGCGCACCGTTACCGCACATCTCCACCTCCCCGCCGTCGGCATTCAGATACTTCCATCCGAAATCGTATTTTTCCGATTCAATGACAAAAATCACGCCGTCCGCGCCCACGGATTCCCTGCGCCTGCAGGCCCTTTCCACGAGACGGCCCATTTCTTCATCTTTGATTTGCCCGTTGCGGTTGTCAATCAGGATGAAATCATTACCGCTGCCGTTCATCTTCCAGAATTCTATCGGTTCCATATATATCTCTGTGGACACAGATTTACGCGGACAAACGCAGATTTAAAAATCCTGAAAATCAGCGTTCATCTGTGTCCAGATCTACTTTTAAATCAAAAATTCAGGGATTGTTTCTCCCTTGACCAGGTCTTCAAAGGTCTCCCTGGCCCGTATGGTATAAAAGCGGTCCTTGTTGACCATCACCTCGCAGACCCTGGGTCTTGAATTGTAATTTGAAGACATGGTGAACCCGTAAGCGCCGGCACTCATAATGGCTACGAGATCATCCGGCTCAAATGCGTCCATTTCCCTTGCCTTTGCAAGGAAATCACCGGACTCGCAGATGGGTCCGACAATATCCGCCGTAACCGTGCCCCGTCCGGATTTCCTGACAGGCTGGACAGCGTGATAAGAATTATACAGGCTCGGCCGGATGAGGTCATTCATGGCCGCATCCACAATAAAGAAAGTCTTTTCCCTCGCAGTCTTGCTATAGAGGACCCTTGTCACCAGGATGCCTGCATTTCCCGAAATTACACGGCCGGGCTCCAAGATCAGGGTCATGTCCGCCGTGCCGAGCTCTTCCCTGATGGCCCGGGCATATTCATTCGGGTGCGGGGGGGCCTCGTTTTCATAGGTAATTCCCAGCCCACCTCCCAGGTCCAGATATTTTATCTTGATGCCGGCCTCTTCCAACATTCTTATCAGGCCCTTCAACTTGCTGAGGGCATCAACAAAGGGGCGCGATTGCGTCAATTGCGAACCGATGTGGCAGGAGACCCCTGTAACATCTATGTTCTTAAGCCCTGCTGCCAGGGTATATTGTTCCGGGGCGTCATTGATATCAATCCCAAATTTGTTTTCTTTCAGGCCCGTGGAAATATATGGATGGGTTTTCGGGTCCACATCCGGGTTGACACGGACAGCTATTCTTGCCTTCTTTCCTGTTCGCTTTGCCACTTCATCCAGTTTCAGGATTTCCTGGGACGACTCCACATTAAACATGAGGATGTCCGATTCAAGGGCATATTCAAGATCTTCAACTTTCTTGCCCACACCGGAAAATACAATTTTTGCCGGGTCAACCCCTGCCTTCAGTGCCCTGTAAAGCTCCCCGCCCGAGACGATGTCCACACCGCCCCCTTCCGAGGCGAAGAGTCTCAAAATAGCCAGGTTGGAATTGGACTTCATGGAGAAACAGGTGAGGTGCTTCATGCCGTCGAATGCACTGTCAAAGGCCCTGAAATGGCGCTTAAACGTGGCATGAGAATAGAGGTAAGCCGGAGTCCCGACCGCCCGGACAATCTCCGCCACCGGGACTTCTTCACAGTAAAGCTCATTTTCTATGTAATTAAAGTGATGCATAGCCTTTTGGATTGAAGATTGACTATTGAAGATTAAAAAGGCACTGAATTCATTGAAAAGCAATAGTCAATTTTAAATTTTAATGGTTAATCTTCAATTTTCTACAGTTAATTTGACCCGATTGGATGGTGGGCCTACCGTCCCTTTTGGGCCTATTAACCGGACCTCAAAAAAGTGGATGCCCTCTTTTTTTTCTACAAAAATCTCGCACAGGAATTTTT
>JAIOSR010000443.1 GCA_021107495.1 Desulfobacterales bacterium
GATAATAAACACGAAACGATTAAAGATTATTCCGGTACAGTTCAGGAGGCATGCAAGTATGAGCCAGCCCTGTTGCTGTCTGGCCTTGGGAATCATGAGGATAATGGCAGGGATGATTCCGCAGATAATGATTTCGACTACCAAAAGCCAGACCCCGTAAGGTCCCTCCCTGTAGAAATCCATAAATTTTTGACCGGCATCGGGAACCACGCCGTATAGCCAGCCCAAGGTATCGGCGATTTTTAAAACCATATACAGAGAGAGTAGCCATGCGGCGATTTTTGCCAGGCTTTGAATGGCCTGTTCGGGGACGAGTTTTTTGCGGCTTATAAATTCCGTGAGTTTGGTACATAGTATGGTGAAGCACGGGCCTGCTGCAATGGCGGATAAGATAAAGAGGAAAAAGGTCCAGGGCCAGATATAAAAACCCCCTCTTGCCGCAAAAGGCCTGCCGTACATGACACCGAACATGCCGCCTAAGGATCCTTGGTGGAAAAAGGAAAGGAACGTGCCGGTCGCTGCAAACACGGCCATGATCTCATGCATATTGTGACCTAACAGGCGAAGCTCCTTGATCTTGTCCAATTCCCTGTTTTCAAGGATGATGGGAAGGAATTCGATGGCCAGGACCATGGCATAACAGGTGATACAGAAGGACACCTCAACCAGCATGGAGTGGATATTGGCATGCCAGAAGATAAACCATCCCCTAAGTGGCTGGCCGATATCAATTCCTAACATGGCCAGTGCGCCCGTATAGCAGATGAAGCCAATGATCACGGCTGCATTGATAATATCCTTTAATTCCTTTCTGCCGATGATATAGGTTAGGAAACCGGTAAAAAAGGCACCGGCCCCCAGGGCGATCACACCCAGATCAAAGACAATCCATAGGGCAAAGGCAAAGACATTGCTCATGTTGGTTTGATTCAGCGCCTTATAAAGACAGAGAAAAGCGGATAAACCTCCCCAGGCCAAAAGAGCAAGCCACGGTAATGTCCAAAAGAAAAAGACGGTTGGGGAACATCTTTTTGCGCCTTCCGGTAGCAATGGCGAATCCATCTATTCATCCTCCTGGTAAAATCGCTTTTTACCCAGTTGTCTTGGTGATCGACTTAAACTGATCCGGCAGATAATTATCGGCCAGTTTTCGCACCCAGTCCTTGGTGGAAAGGTAAAAGACCTTTGGTTTAGTGTTCAGATGTTCAAGAAGCCTGAAGGCATTTCGGCTCTTGCTCAGTTGTGACACCTTGTGTTCCGGGTTATTCAAATCGCCGAACGTGATGGCCTGGACCGGGCATGCCTCTGTGCAGGCCGTGATATATTCATCTTCCTCAATCTCCCGCCTGCCTTCCGCATATGCCTGGCTTTTGGCCCTCATGAGCCGGTGATGGCAGAAAGAACATTTTTCAACTACACCCCTCATGCGTGGGGATACCTCAGGGGTCAGGTAACGATCCAGCCCCTTGCCTTTTGGAAAGTATCCGTCCCACCAGTTAAAATACCTTGCATGGTAAGGGCAGGCGGCCTGGCAATATCTGCATCCTATGCAACGGGTATAGACCTGGCTGACGATTCCGGTGTTGTGGTCCAATTTTGTGGCAGTGGCAACGCACACGGAGACACAGGAGGGGTGATGGCCGCCCCGTCCGTCTTCATCACAGTGCATGCAGGGCCTGGGAAAATAACTGACCTCGGTTTCGGGAAATTCCTTGCCGTTGGTGATCTTGTAAAGCTGCATCCAGGTGATACTGCGTTCCTTGTCCGACTCGTCACTCCTGACAGAGACGTTGTTTTCGGCCGCGCACGCGGTCATGCACGTCCCGCACCCGGTGCACTTATCCAGATCGATGACCATCCCGTATTTGTAGTGTTTCCCCCGGCCATGTTCTTTTTCCATGATCTACCTCACATTATACAAGTGCTTCGCATTTCCATTAATAAAATCGCGAAGCGATTTTATACCTTAATTAGCTTAACGGGTGTGTTCCACCAGACCGGTTGTCCGCTTAAGGGGTCTTTTCCAGCATGGATAATGTCATTGGGATTGATCCCTTTTCCCTGTAGAAACTCGTCATAGGCCGTGTGTCCAAGTCCCAGCGGAAGGTATACAATCCCTGGCATTGCGCCTTCAAAAATGTTGACCCGAACCCGGACTTGCCCTGCAGGGGATTTGACGTTTACACGGTCTCCCTGTTTCAGGCCATATTCTGCCGCGGTCTTTGGATTGATATCGGCAAAAGATTCATCTTTTTGCAACTGATCGTCAAAGAGCGTCTTGTTCAAAAAAGGCGGATTCGGGGCCCAGCCGCTGGCCAGGTTGATCATTTCATAGGGTATCATGACAAGAGGATAGGCCGAGCGATTAACCTCTGTCTGCAATTCTTCGTAATGGGGCATGAACATCTCATCGCCGGATACGCCGATTCCCAGGTGTTCCCGTTGTGTGCCCCCGGAAACAGCCAATTCAATCTGTGAGCTGAAAAACTCAAATTTGCCGGACGGGGTCTTGAAAATGCCTTCCCAGTTCTTGTAGGTGTGTACGGGCCTGTACCATAATCCCCCCGAACCTATCTTTTTCCACATGTCGTCGAAAGATTTGTAATCCGGTTTCAGGCCGGATCTCCCTTTCTGCAGTTCCCACACCGGAACGGTACCATCATAGGATACAAGGCCACCATTGGAATCAAAAAGGCCCTTTGCCCTTGCCTTCAAGACTGCACCGTAATCACCCCAGGGGAATGCGGACCCTACGGAACCCCCAAGGCCCTTTGCCAATTTTATAATCA
>JAIOSR010000544.1 GCA_021107495.1 Desulfobacterales bacterium
TGCCGCCATAGACGACAGCGAAGAAAAGGAATGGCTGGAAGGGGTGGCATACAGCCCGGTGTCAATGGTGGAAAAAAAGGACCTTGGAAGTTTTGACACGTCGGACATCCTGGTTGCACAGCTTGCCCTTAAAAACATGATGGAGCCGTTTAAGATCGACCTTACCCGGCGCACCAAGAGTTCCCGAAGGTCAGGGGATATGGACTTTCGCCGTGTTATGAGAAACAGCCTCAAGAATGACGGCATTCCCATGGAGTTGTTTTACAAAGCAAAGAAAAGACGGCTGAAACGCTTGGTAGTCCTGGCGGATGTCAGCGGTTCAATGGACCGGTATGCCCGTTTTGTGATGCCGTTTATTTTAGGGCTCAGGGGAGTGGGGTCAAGGGCCGAGGTATTTGCGTTTTCCACATCATTGGCCTCCATTACCTTTGCGATCAGGCACCTGTCTCTTGAAAAGGCACTCGAGCGCATTGCCAGGGAGGTCCCTGACTGGTCCGGAGGCACAAGGATAGGGTATTCGCTTCACCAGTTTAACCGGGACCAGGGCCTGAGACTCTTAAGCCGTAGGACTGTTGTGGTTATCCTGAGTGACGGCTGGGACCTGGGCGGGAAGGAGCTTCTGAAAAGGGAAATGGCGGTCTTGAACCGCAAGGCCCACTGCGTGATGTGGCTTAATCCCTTAGCTGGTGATCCGGATTATGAACCCATGTGCAGGGGTATGAAGCTTGCGCTTCCTTATGTGGATTATTTTATGCCTGCCGACAGCCTGCAAAGCCTCAAAAGGGTAGGAAGGCTGCTTGCAAAGCTGATGGTTCATTGATCAGTTCCCGGTTAGCTGTGTAGTTAATTAGGGCAACGTAAATGGGTTATCTGCAATTGAGCAGGAGTTATTCCTGAGGGTTCAAGGGGTCGAGTGAAAAGACAGAGGGCAGAGGTCGAAAGTCAGAATTCAGAAAAAGCGGATTCGCACATCCTCCACTTGAACCCTGGAATCCTCGAATCCTCGAACCCTTTTAAAAAACCCTTGACCCCTTGGGTTCTCGGACCCTCTTATCCAAAATTGGAGAAGAACTATTAGCTCCCTTCCTTGACCAGCTTGACACCTTCCGGGGCAGTGAAATGAAAAAACTCCTTATCGAACTTTTCTCTTTCAGCAAGACCTTCAAGCCTGAACCGGGTAATACTCCCTAACTGGTTGTGAATATCCACCTGGCCGATATCATAGCCGTCTGTCACGGTAAGCACAATGCGGTCGATTTCCTGCCAGGCAGGGTCCGGTCTGAGTTCTATCTTGTGTCCTCCCCCCTCCTCCTGCATGAGCATTGCCACCTGGAAATTCTCTTCCACCCGGACAAGACCCCGGAATATGTCGCTCAAGAGTCTCAACTCCTTTCCGAATTCACAAAAGGGATATTGATGGGCCTGTTTTTTGTGAGGGATGTACCACCAGAGCGTCTCTCCATCCGCGATAATGGTCTCTGCCTGGGGTGTTTTCTGTTCTAACCTGAGAAAATAGGGGGGTCTGAAATAAATCCTGCCTGTGGCAAGATCCCCCTTTACCTGTTTGCCTAACATGGACATGGACCGGGTGATTACCTCCCGGGTATAGTCAACCGTAAGACCCGGGAGATGATTGTGTTTATTGCGAATACCTTCGAGTATGCCGGATAGATTATCGCTTCCCAGTACCGGGCCCACGCAAAAAAGAGACAACATAAGAATGGAGACTACAAAGGCCCTTCTCATTATTGTATTATTACTCCTATAAAAAACCTTGTTTTTAATGCCCTTTGCTGAAAGCCGAAAGCTGATGGCTGATAGCGCTCATCCAAAAACGTTGGTTTCCGGATGAGCACTCATTACTCTGTCCCCTTTCTCGCAAAGACCTGACGGGGCCGGACCCCGTCCGAAGGCCCCACGATTCCTTCAATTTCCATGGCCTCGATCATCCGGGCCGCCCGATTATAGCCGACCCTGAGTTTGCGCTGCAGCATGGAAATGGATGCCTGTCCTGTTTTAGCGACAATTTCTATGGCCTCATCGTATTTTTCGTCTAATTCTATTTCACTGTTCTCAGACTGCTCCACCCGGTTCATTTCAGTAAGAATGCTTGTGTCATATTCCGGCTTTTTCTGGTTCCTCAGGAAATCGGTTACGTCCTGTATCTCTTTTTCAGAGACATATGCCCCGTGAATTCGCGTGATACGGCCGACCCCGGGCGGCATAAACAGCATATCCCCCTCTCCTAAAAGATGCTCGGCCCCCATTGAGTCCAGAATGGTCCTGGAATCCACCTTTGAGGAGACCTGGAAAGAGATCCTGGCAGGGAAATTGGCCTTTATAACCCCGGTAAGGACATCCACTGAAGGTCGTTGCGTTGCAATAATCAGGTGAATACCCGCTGCACGTGCCATTTGAGCCAGCCGGGTAATGGACTCTTCCACATCCCTGGAGGAGGCCATCATGAGATCGGCCAACTCATCTATGACAAGGATGATGTAGGGGAGGGTTTTCCCAATCTTTTCCGGGTCCTCCACGGGGCCGTCCTTTTGCTCCTTTAGTATCTTACGGTTATACGTATCAATATTTCTGACCCCCCGGTCCGAAAGGAGCATATAGCGTCTTTCCCTCCCCCCCACGGCCCATCTGAGGGCCTTGGTTGCCTCCTTCGGGTTGGTGACCACCGGGTGAAGCAGATGGGGAATGTCATGGTACGTGGAAAGCTCGATTCTTTTCGGGTCGATCATCAGAAACCGGACCATGTCCGGTGAGACCTTATAAAGGAGGCTCTGGATCATAGTGTTTATGGATACGCTCTTGCCTGCCCCCGTGGCCCCGGCCACCAGGAGGTGCGGCATCCTGGCCAGGTCCGTAATGAATGGAATCCCGGTGATGTCCTTGCCCAGGGCGATCGGCAACTTATGTTTGGATTCCGTATAAGAAGGGCTCTCAAGGACCTCCTTCAGTAATACCGGTTCTCTCTGGTTATTGGGGATTTCAATGCCTATGGCCGCCTTTCCCGGTATGGGCGCTACGATCCGGATGCTTTGAGCCCGAAGGGTCAGGGCGAGGTCGTCGGATAGCCCTGCCACCTTGCTGATTTTTATGCCCGGGGCCGGCTTGTATTCGTACATGGTAATCACCGGGCCCGGCAGGATCTCCATAACCTCTCCTTCAACCCCGAAGTCGGCCAGTTTTTTCTCTAAACGCCGCGCGTTCATCTCCAGGCTTTCCTTCTGTATGTGCGTGTCCCTTTTTTCCGGAGGGTCACTCAGAAGATCCAGGGGCGGCAGTTGCAATTCACCTGCCACGTTCATAAAGGTAAACCGTTCTTGTGCGGGCTTTTTCTCAGGTTCCGGCTTGGGCTTGACAATGGTGACCTTTGGCCTTGATTTCATCTTTTCCTTGGCCGGCAGGGTCTTCCGTGCCCTTTTCTTCCGTTCCTTTCTCTTATTTATGATTCCCGTGATGCTTCTTATCAGACCCATAACCCACAGACCTAACCTTGAAAGGACCCAGCCCAGGGAGAGGTGGGTTACGACCATGAGGGCGATGACGAAGATCGTGGCAAGGAGGATATAGGCCCCGAAATAGTTTAGGAATTTTTCGGTGTGTTCGGCCAGGGATAACCCCACCAGTCCACCCGATTCAATGCCCTGGCCCCTGAAATTCACTTTGCCGCCGATTTGCAGATTCAGGATCGCGGAGGAGGAAACAATAAGCGCAAGGGCCGCGATGAAATTCGTAATGGGGGATGACATGGGACGTCCCCTGAAGGAAAGGAAGGCCAGGGCAAGCAGGATGATGATCAACCAGAAAGAGGAAAACCCGATCAGGAAAAAAATTGTGCCCGCTAAATGAGAGCCCACCGTTCCGAAAAGGTTATGCGCCTTGTCCAGGGACCCTGTCACATTCCAGAAGAGCTGATCCGCGGGATGATAGGACAAGAGACTCCCGCCAAAAATGATGGCCGCGACTAAGAGAATAAGCCCCCGGATTTCTTTCCTGATGGGATGTTCGGGCCTGCCTTTTTTGTCTCTGGTTTTAGATTTGGAGGCCAATTTTTTATCAGTACTCCTCACTCTTTATTTTTCCATTGAAAAGCTGTTTCTTTGGGGCCGTCGAAGATTCCCGCTGATGTTCAGCGGGGGGGGCGGAGCTATATGGCTTTGCCTTGGAGTTTTGTGTCTAAAAATACAAATTCCAATATCCAACACGCGGCGCAAGCGCCTGCGCTGCGCGTGAACAAAACCGGATTAAAAAACGAACGTCCAACATCGAACATCGAACGTCCAATGTCGAATTAGAGTACGCCTTCGGCGTTTCAGTTTTATTAAAAAACGGAGCGGGGCGACTCCATAACTTTAGTCACTTTAGTCACTTTTAACTTGTACGACTTTAAGTGAAGCAGCCCCTCTGGGGATAACTAAGGCCGGGCCCTCTGGACCCGGATATATACTCAACATAAAAACGTATAGCTAAAGGAGAGAGGTTATGACCTACAAGTACATTCTGTATGAAGAAAAAAACGAGATCGGGATACTGACTCTTAACCAGCCGGAAAAGCGTAATGCATTGGGTCACGATTTCGAAGAAGAAATCATTGCATGCCTCCAGGATTCCGGAAAGCGGTGTGACGTTAAAATTATTATTATCAGGGCCGCCGGAGACGTGTTCTGCGCGGGTCACGATCGATTGGAGATCCTAAACCAGCCTTTGGAAGCCATAAGGCGGCTTTTTCAGACCTCTTTTAATTTAATGACGACCATTCGCACCGTTCCTCAGTGTGTTATCGCCCAGGTACAGGGTATAGCCATGGCCGGAGGCTGCCACTTGGCCGCAGGCTGTGATCTTATCACTGCCGGTCAGGAAAAGGCCAGATTCGGCATGACCGGGCTCATCTATTCGTATAATTGTTCAACTCCGACGGTTGCCGTGAGCCGAGCCGTGCCCCAGAAGAAATGTATGGAAATGCTCATGACCGCGCACCTGTACAGCGCCAAAGAGGCCGAGGCCTTCCATCTTGTTAACCGTGTGTACCCCGATGACAAATTAGATGAGATGACCTTTGATTGGGCTAAGGAGATTGCAAAAAGCAGTAAATCTGCCATCTATATGTCCAAACAGGTCTTTTACGCTCAGGCAGAGATGTCGGAGTTGCAGGCATACCACTATGCCAAGGAAATGATGGCCATGGCCGGCGTCAGTGCCAACTCAACCGAGGGATTCACGGCCTTTCTTGAGAAGCGTCAACCGGTCTGGGACGAGTCCACGCCCTTTTAGCAGGCACAAACTCCGGGGGGCAAATTCAATCGGTTATGCCCGGACGGTCCATCACGGAGTGTTGAAGGAGGCGGGCATCACCGAGAAACAGATGTCGGGGTAACCTGTGGACTAAAACTCAATTCCCTTTCTTGCTTTGATTCCTTTCTTGAAAGGGTGCTTGATTTCTTTCATTTCAATCACGGTAGTGGCGGCCGCCATGACCTTTGAATGGGCGTTGCGTCCGCTGAGAAGAAGATGAAGGTCCCTTGGTTTCAGAAGAAGCATATCCCTGACCCTTTCAGGATTTATCAACCCGTAATGTGTGGCGTTAGCAATTTCATCCAGGACTATTAGCCCGTATTTCAGGGAAAAGACCTCTTTGAGGCATTCTTCCCATGCCCGCCCGGCCGCATCCATATGCTTTTTCTTTGGACCGCTTGAATCCAGATCCAGGAACCCTTCACCCATGGACATGATTTTCAGGTTCGGAAGTTTTCTTAGGGCCTTTACTTCTCCGTAAGGTTTGGGTGATTTAATGAACTGGACCATGCTGGACCGGGTTCCCAGGCATGATTCAAGAACGGCCCTGCCGAAACAGTACGTGGTCTTGCCCTTGCCGTTTCCTGTAATTACCTCAATGGTCCCCTTATTTTCAATACTCGTTTCTTGGGGACCGGATACGACCATTTCCGTCAGCAAATCGGCCTTTTCAATTATATCCTGCGGTGCGCCTGAACCGGAAAGGACCAACTCTACATTTTCAGGTTTATCTTCCATCAGTGCGAGGACATGATCGAGGCCGATTACTCCCTGGTTTATGAGCGGAATGATATGGCTTAGAACCACAATATCATAGTCTCCCGCTAATGCCGCCTGCCTGGCCTTTTGAAAAGCATCAGGGGCCTTATCGATGCCTGAATGTTCAATGATCATTGTGTCGAGGTAGGAGGCGGCACTGATAGCCCCATCCAACAGCTCATGGGGCTCAAAACATGTGATCAAGGTGCGAAATTTATGGCCCGAGGCCCTGACAGCCAATCCAAAGGGCGCAAAATTGATTTGTTCGGAACTGCCCGTATAGACCTGTATCAAACCCTTTTTCAGCATTATGAGTTCTCAAAGGTGATCGTGACTCTCTTTGGAAGGGCAAGCCCCAAGGCAACTTCCGCTGCCTTAACAATAGAGCATGGAATAGGACAGGCAAGATGGCATTGCGATTTTTCTGCGGACAGGAAGATGGGGTTCCGGCTCAAGGGCAAAAAGAGATCTTTCATGCCCAGTTTCCCTAAATCCTTTGCAAGATTTTGAATCTGGTCGCAGTCTGATTGGATTTTAAACCTTACCGTATACTTTTCATCTTTAAATGCTTGAATCAGGCAAGTGAAAGCGCAAATGCCGGGATCCACTTCCAAACGGACCGCCTCCTCTTTTTTCCCTCCCTTTTCTTTTTCCATGCCTATTTCTGATGCAGGATTTCCTCGGGAACGAGTCCCTTTAAATGGAGAAATTCGTCCTTCATGTGGGGTATCTGCATGGACTCCATAAATTCTTGCTCAAAGTCTTTTTCAACCGTCAGCTCTATGTACTCCACATTACGTGAGATCCAGTTGGCCTCAGCGCGCATGTCGCGGTCTAAGAGGACCACTCGTGCACCGTCGCCTGCCGCATTGCCCACGGACATGACATTCTCTAAATCGCAATCCGGGAAAAGACCCATGATCAGGGCTTTATCCTTGGCCACATGGGTGCCGAAGGCCCCGGCAATCTTTATTGTGTCCACCTTATCTATGCCCATGCGCCTCATCATGAGCTTACACCCTGTGTAAAGGGCCCCTTTACCTAACTGAATCTGTCGAACATCCTTCTGGGTAATTACCACGTCCTTACCGATGGATGTCTCGTTTGCCCAGGCAATGATAAACTCTTTTTGCCTCGGATTATCCGGATTCTTGCGGAAACGATTTGATTTCTGGTCCTTGGAGAACCTGCCGCTCTTGGTGACGACTCCCGAGAGGTAGAGTTCCGCCAGAACATCAAGTATACCTGAACCGCAGATCCCCTTGGTCTTCATCTCCTCGGGCTTGGAGAACTTCAGCCACGCGTCGCGGCCAATTACCTTGTAGTCCACATCGTGGGTCTCGGGGTCTATCTTGATACGCTCTATTGCGCCCGGCGCCGCCCTCATGCCAAAGGCCATCTGGGCGCCTTCTAAGGCGGGGCCGGTGGCGCAGGATGAGGAAATGAGCTTGTCCTTGTTGCCTAAAACCAGTTCGCCGTTGGTCCCGATGTCGATAATAAGCTGGAGTTCTTTACTCATGTGGGGTTTTTCAGTGACAAGCACACACACATTGTCCGCACCCACAAAGCCTGCCTCATTGGGCATGATGAATATATTGGAAGACCTGTTGATATTGATGCCCAGATCCCTGGCCCTGATATCCAGACTTCGATGCACGACCGGGGGAAATGGCGCCAGACCTACATACTGGGGATCTAGTTTTAGCAGTATGTGGTGCATTGCAGTGTTGCCGCCCAATGTCAGATCCACTATGTCTGAGGTCGCCAGGCGTAGATAGGTCTTACCCTCTTCAGGGTCCTCCACCATAACCGGCTGGCCGTTTTCATCCTTGACTACCTTTCCGTTTTCATCTTTTTTCTTTTTCTTGGGTGGATGGGTACCATCGCATGCCTTTTTTATTAGACCGTTAAGACCCTCTATAAGATCGTCACTCATCCGCTCCAGACCGCCGGGGTTCTGCATATGGTAAGTAATGCGCGCCATCACGTCTTCGCCGTACTTGCACTGCGGGTTCATCATGGAAACCGTGTCTAAAACCTTCATGGTGACCATATCACAAAAATATGCGGCTACAGTTGTTGTGCCCACATCAATGGCAATACCGTAATAGTCTTCAACCTTGCCGGGCCATACCTTGATGATTTCCCTTTCCATCCAAACTGCCGCGGTCACGGTCCATTCGCCCTTGCGGATGACGTTGGCAAGGTCCCTGAGGGTGAACCAGTCAATGTCCAGGTCTTTTAAACCGTGCTCCTTTTCCAGGGCCTGTGTCATGCGCTCAAAGTCGCCTAATGGATCTTCAAAAGTGGGCGGGATAAGGGTCACGGTGTAGACCCTAACCGCCGGGTTCCACTTGATCTCGATATCACGGGCGGCCTTGCTTACAACCTGTTTGCCTGCCCGGGACTCCTCAGGCACAAAGATAAGGAGATCACCCGTGATCTCAGCCGCACAAGCTAAACGGTAGCCGGTCTCTTTCTGATCGGAAGTAATAAACTTGTCTTCTTCCTCCTGCCAGGGACCCACATGGTCCCTGCTTGAGACAACCCCGAATTTTTCAAAGGAACCTTCTTCGATCCGCACCTTGCACTTGCCGCAGACCTTTTTTTCACCGCACAGGGTCTCTATATCAACGCCGATTCGGCGTGATGCCTCTATTATATTTATACCTTTTTCAACTTCTCCTCTTCTCCCGGATGGCTGGAAAATAACCTTGGCTGTTCCATTCTCGCTCATTAAACATACTCCTCAATATCAGGTGGGTTTAGTGCCTCAACATTATCTTCTCAATAAATCGGGTTCTCAACCATGAAGATAGCTGTACCCGAATTTTTTTAGAAATTACCCTCAACAAACCTTTCAACTGCAATATCAATTATTTATGAATGCCTTAAACATAGCTTCGGGTTTTTATGGGTCCAGCAATCTTCAATAGACAATCTTCAATCCATATCACTTGGCCTGCATTTCCCTCAAACGGCCGATCATCTTAATGGCCTCCTGTACCGCATTGCCTGCGCTTTCGGCATAGCCGTCCGCACCGAACAGATCGGCCGTATCACTGGTTACAGGTGCTCCGCCCAACATGATGGCAACGTTGGGATTTTTCTCCTTTATCATCTTGATGACCTTTTCCATGCCCATCATGGTGGTGGTCATCATGGCAGACAGGGCGACGATTTCGGAGTCCGTATTGAGCTGCTCTTCCACAAATTTTTCAAGGGGGACGTCACGGCCCAGGTCATGAACCGTAAAACCGGCTACATCGAACATCATCTTGATAATATTTTTCCCGATATCGTGCACGTCTCCCTGGACCGTCCCGATAACAACCTGGCCCTTGGGTTTATCGCCGAGATCCTCCATTTTGATATGTGGCCTCAGGATATCCAGCCCCACATAAAGCGCATCTGCGGCCATGAGCAGTTCAGGAACGAAGTACTCATGCTGGTCATAAAGTTCTCCAACCTCCTGCATACCGGCGGCCAGTCCGTTCATGACCGCGTCATAGACGTTTAGTCCCTCGTCAAGCACCCTTTGTGCGGCCTCTTTAACCTGATCCTCTTCAAATTCCACCACTCCTTCATGAAGCTGCTTTAACAGCTCTTCCCTCAATTCTTCTTTTCCCATGATCATGTTCCCCCTTTGATTGCCTGCAAGAAATAATCTTGATCCTCTATCGTTTTATCTCTTTGGTTTTGTAACCTTTTTCCACGATGTATCGGGATTTCCACTCGTTTCAGCAATCGTCAATCTTCAATATTCAATCTTAGAGTCTTCCAACTGCCGGTGTGGAAACACGTCCGAATTCCTTTATGGCATTGTTTATGGCCTGCATGTTTTCCGATTTGACATCAGGCCAGATATCACATCCGGGCCATACCGCATCCACGCCGGAATCAATACACTTCTTGATTGCCTCTTGGATCTCTTCACCCGAGGCCTTACTTGGCAGGTTGAAACCATCATAATCGCCGAACAGAAGGATATCGTTACCGATTTTGCTGCGGCTTTCAGACAGTGTGTTTTTATGATCTACGCTGATAACTTCGGCCCCACAATCATTCATGAGTTCAATGATGAGGTCTGTTGAGCCACAAATGTGGAGAATCTTGGGCGAATCCCATGCCTCAAATATCTTTCGCAATCTGGGCTGGATCAGTTTTTTGAACATTTTGGGGCTGATGAGGTCCGCTCCGGTTCCCATTTCCCTCAAACTCACGAAATCCGCACCGATCTCCCGGTAGTGGCGGCCCAGGTCAATAGTCAGATCAACTATTTTGTCCAGAAGGGCTTCCACCTTTGCCTTCTCCTTGTATGCCATTTTCATCAGCACGTCCAGTTCCACCAATTGGCCTGCAAGGGTGAATGGTCCCAGAATCCAGGTGCCTATGGCATGGGTTGTGCCGATCTTTTCCTTTAAGAGTTTTATGGCTCCATCCACGACCGGCATTCTTGCCCTTTCAAGATAATCCTCCGGTATGACGACCTCGTCGGGTGAAGGCCATTTTTTGGGAATGGTCGGAAAAAGAATACCTTCAGCGTTCTCATAGATACTAACTCCCAGACCGAAGGCCTCCGGGATAGTGCACATATCATAGGGCACGACAGCCGCGTCAAAGTCAAACATTTCCATTGATTTTATAGCGGATTCGGCCATGTTTTCCGCTGTAAGATGTATCTGCGGGAAGGGAATCCCAACAGAATCAATGGCCGGTACGGTTACCATCCCCTGCCCGCTGAAACAGGGCATGGTATCCACAGGCTCCCTTGCAAATAGTTTGAGAACCCTTTCTCTTGATGTCATATCGGTCATAAGTTTCTCCTTTCCGGTTCTGGTTATTATTGTTCCTTCTCTTAGCCGCCTTCGGCGAGAGTTGCATTGGATTCCGAAGAAGTTGGTGTTTGCAGCCCGGCGGTCGGGCAAATGGCGACGCATTGCCCGCAAGACGGACATTTTTCTTCTATCAAGGTGATATCGGAGGACATGGTCAGTCTTGTTTCATATCCCCTGAAGGCGAAATCGATTAATGGTTCTCCATTTTTTTGAGCGCATACGTGGACACATTTTCCGCAGAGGACACAGGTATTGGGATCATAGGTAACATAGGGGTTCGTGGTGTCCGGAGGAAGCAGGTCCGTTGGGAGGTCCCTGAAGTCTTCGGGTGTCTTCAGCTTGACTTTAACCTTTGGTGCGAGTTTTTGAAGTTCGCACTTTTTATTCTTCGGACAATTACGGCAGTCGAGATTATGGTAGGCAATGAGCAATTTGAATGCAGTGCGCCGAAGCCTTTCGACTTCAGGGGTTTGTGTATGAACTACCATCCCGTTTGTAACCGGTTGTGTACAGGCGGTTACAGGACCTCTTCCTTCCACCTCAACATAACAGAGGCGGCACCCTCCAAAGGGAAGATCCGCCTCGGGAAGGTAGCATAGATTCGGGATATAGATGCCGGCATCCAACGCTGCCGAAAGAATCTTCGTCCCCTTTTCTGCCTCAACCTGAGTATCGTTAATTGTCAGTTTAATAAGTTCCGTCATTTCTCAACCTGATCCGGCACCTTACTGATGGGCGAAAGTTTTATTACCGCGTTATATTCCGGTGGGCACACTTCCAGACAGTTTCCACACTTTATGCATTTGGTCTGGTCAACCACCTTGTAGCGTTTGGCATGCTGGGTTATGGCCTCCGATGGGCAGACCACCACACAGTGTTCACAGCCCCGGTAGCATTTTTCCGGGTCAATATAGTAGGCGATAAGGTCCCGGCAAATCAGGGCCGGGCAGCGTTTTTCCAGTATGTGCGCCTCATACTCTTCCCGAAAATAGCGGATGGTAGTCATTACGGGGTTTGGAGCGGATTTTCCAAGACCGCATAAAGAGCCTGTCTTGATATCTTCACCCAGGGTGATTAACTGTTCAATATCTTCCGGTTGACCATGTCCCTTTACTATGTCTTCGAGGATGCTGAGCATCTGTTTGGTCCCAAGGCGGCACATCACACATTTACCACAAGACTCCTTTACGGTGAAATCGAGAAAAAAGCGGGCCGCATCGACCATGCAGTTTTCTTCATCCATGACAATCATGCCGCCGGAGCCCATCATGGCCCCCGCCTCCTTCAGGGAGTCAAAGTCAATGGGAGTATCTAAAAACTGCTCGGGCAGACAACCTCCGGAAGGCCCGCCTGTTTGTACGCCTTTGAAATGCTTTCCCCCTTTTACACCACCACCGATTTCGGTTATAACCGTATTCAGGGTCGTGCCCATGGGAACCTCAACGAGACCCACGTTTTCCACCTTGCCCGCCAAGGCAAAGACGGCAGTGCCTTTACTTGTCTCAGTCCCTATGCCTGCAAAATACTCGCTTCCCTGGTCAATGATCACGGGAATTGAGGCGAAAGTCTTCACATTATTGAGCTGGGTGGGTTTCTGCCAGAGCCCGGACTCTATGGATTGGGGCGGTCTGACCCGGGGGAAACCTCTTTTTCCTTCGATTGAATACATGAGCGCACTGGACTCACCGCAGATAAAGGCGCCCGCGCCCTGAAAGACTTCAATATCCAAACTGAAACCCGAATCTAAAATATTGTCGCCCAGAAGCCCCAGGCCTTTCGCATTTTCTATGGCCGTTTTGAGACGCTCCACGGCAAGAGGGTACTCCATGCGGGTATAGATGTAACCTTTATGAGAATTCAATGCATAGGCCAGAATGATCATGCCTTCTAAGACAGCTTGGGGATCACTCTCTAAGATTACCCGATCCATAAAGGCCCCCGGGTCTCCTTCATCGGCGTTACAGACCACGTATTTGGGTGTTCCCCGGGCCTTGAGACACGACTCCAGTTTCTGTCCGGTGGGAAAGCCGGCCCCGCCCCGCCCCCTGAGGCCCGATTTCTTGACCTCCTCAACGATTTCGTCCGGCCTCATCTCAAGGGCCTTAGCGAGGGCGCTATAACCGCCCAAGGCGATGTAGTGTTGGATGTTTTCCGGATCAATAAAACCGCAGTTCCTCAAAAGGAGTCTTAATTCATGCTCGGACCGGGGCAATTCCGGGATATGGGGTGGGGTTCCGTCGCCCCCCTCGAGTGTCCCCAATGCAAATTCCATACAGGGGTCATCCTCTAAAAGATATCCTTCGACCAGACGCGGAACCATATCAGGGGTCACGTTGTTATAGCAGATACGGGGATAATCCGGTTTGCTTATGATTACCAGGGGTTCATAGTTGCAAAAACCGACCGAACCCGTCCGGATGACCTTAGCTTCAACGTTTAGCCTTTCAAGTTCTTTTTCGAATTCTTCCACCACCTCCAGGGCTCCCGATGCCCTGTCACTGGTGGCCGTGCCGATACGGATAACGGGGATGCCGTCCTGTTCCAGGGCTTCCCATTCTGCAATTGCTTTTTCTCCTATTTCATTGAACTTCATATTTGTCTCTTAATTGTATAAAAAAACAGTCTTGTCCAAAATCGGTTCTGATTATGGACAGCGATTTACGATAAAAATCTTCTCAAAACATGCAACGAGTAAAATCCCCCTTTTTTAAAGGGGGATTTAGGGGAATTTTCAATTCATTGCATAAAATCCCCCCCGACCCCCCTTTATAAAGGGGGGCAAGATTGCCTTTAACTTGTGCCATCGGCTTTTGGACATCAATGATAGAAAATATTGGATTTTGGATTTTCAATTTCCATAAATCATCAATCTTCAATCATCAATTTTCAATCGTCAATCCTCTTCGGCCTCCATTTTCAGGTTGACCAATGCCTCATCCACCTTGGTGGGAGACATTTTTGGATATATTTTTTCCCCGATCACCATCACCGGGGCAAGACCGCAGCACCCGATACAGGCGACCCGGTCAAGGCTGAATTCCTTGTCTTCGGTAATGCCTCCCACTTTAATATCCAGTGTCCTTTCCAATGCCTCTAAGACCAGACCTCCACCTACCATGTGGCAGGCCGTTCCCATGCACATCTGGACGGGGTGCTTCCCCAATGGGGTGAAACGGAAATGGTTATAAAAAGAGGCCACGCCAAAGACCTGGACATCCGTCATTTCCAGATGGGACGCTACCTTTTGTGTGGCTATTCCGGGCAAATACCCGAAGGACTGTTGCACCTTCTGGAGAATGGGAATCAGATGTCTTTTGTCTTTGTCATATTGAGACAGTATCTCACGGATGCCCTCTGTTATTTGCTTTTCTTCATCTTTCGAGGGTGCTGTCATTAGACCTTCCACTCCTCTGACAGGAATTTCGGGATATCGCTTGCTTCCGAAGGGCCCAGCAGGATTTCCCATGAAGGGAGTTCTTCTTCCAACTCGTCTTTGAGCTTTTTTGCCACACCGGGAATGATTAGTTTTTTGTGTTTGACCTTGTTTTCCACATCGTATTTTTTGAAAAATTCGGCAATTGCTTCGCCGGTAAATTTGCCGGATGTCCAGGCGGCCAGGACGCCGATCCCTCCCGTATCTTTAATACACAGGAATGCGGGAATGTTGGCCTCTTCAATGGCGCCCGATACAATAAAAAAGTCCAGGGCATAGTTAGTGGAAATCAGGATGGGCGAATTTTCATCGGGTTGACTTACTTCGTAGACCTTTTCCTCCACTGTCATGGGTCTGCGTGGATCACTATAGATATTGAATCGATGGACCAGGAGAGGAAAGATAAATTCTTTTTCCGTCAGGGAGGTCACTACGATGCCTGCATACTTGGTCATGAGGGCGGATGCTGCAAGGGCCTCCTCATACTTATCCCGGCACATGAAGCAGGGAAATGTCATGGTGGGATAGCCCAGGGGTCTGAACCCCTTTTTCAGGGCAGCCCTCCGGATAAGAGTCTGGTCCCTGATTCCATCCAGCATATTTCTCGATCCTGGATCTATAACGCACTCTTCCACGCCGGCGTCTTTAAGTTGTGATGTGACGGCAATCACTTCATCCAGACTTTCTCCCTTAACCCCGGCAGGTAGGCCCAGTTCCTTTAGTTTGGGGATGGAAGCGCTCACATTCTCGTTGGTTACAGGATACACAAGGGGTCTTCTGTCCGCACACATGGCGGCCGCGGAGAACAGGATATCCGTATCTTCGGAGATCAGGATAAATGGAAAATCCGTTGTCTCATATGCCTTTTTGACAAGTGTTTCAAATGTGCCACCGTCACCCGAATCATTTGAAAGAGCCAACAGGTTGACCTTGAGAACGTTCCCGATTCTTTCAAAACGGAGATCTTTTACACGGGCAAGTTTTTCGTCAATGTCCGGTTCACTTTCCTTATCGGAGATAAGGACGGCGATACCCGGCTCGTGAAAAAAGGTTTTCTCGTGCCTGAACATGACCTCTTCTTCGCCGATGACCATGGCATTTTGCCCTGCGCCGATGGTCACAAGCTTCATTGGGGGGGCCATTGCCCCTTCCAGTTCGGCCTTTACTTCCGGGTCGATATAGGGACAATCATCCAGCTTGACGCCCCCTGTGGCCAGTTTCATGGCAAAAGCGAAGCAGGTGGCACAACCGCATTCCTTGCAGTTGGTTTTAGGTAACATCTTCATGATCTCGGCGCCCTTGAGTGCCATAACAAACCTCCTGTATCCTAATATGAAATCATGCTTTTTATGAGTCTTAGAGCCTCCGGGTGCCTGAAAACGACGAGATTTGCCCCTGCCAGCAGGAATGTCATTCCCGTTGTTGCCTCCCAGAGGATGCCCTGCTCTGCGCTTTCTCTTGCCTCTTTGGTTCTCCAGCATTCTATTCCAATATCCGCAAAAACAGGCATTTGCATCATCTTGTCTTTATCAACAAGGCCGAACTGCTTGATGCTTTCAATTATGGAAAACGTATACTCCATGCCATACCCGAGTGCGGAAGATGTGGGATCAACTACTATTTTTTCCGGCGGGAAAAATTTGCACAGGGCGATGTTCAATTCCTTGGTCAGATTGGCATCCATGGATGCCTGGGCCACGATGGCATGGCCGTGTTCCAGTGCGGCCTTTGCAATCTCCTGATAATTTCCCTTTAATACCGGGCCTAAGAGCAGGTTTTTACCCGAACATGCCCGGGCAACCTCTATTAAGACCTTCGAGTCCTTGTCTTCCGTTCCCGTCCCTAATACGATCAGGGGGATATTAAGGGAATCAACGATTTTCCTTACTGTTTTCGCCGCCTCTTCAGGGGCCGCGTCCATACCCATTGGATCGGTGCTCAGGAGTCGAAGACACAGGATTTCCGCCCCATATTCCTCTACACCTTTCCTGGCCCACTCCACCGGATCGGACGACACATCCTTAAACGGATCAAGGGCCCACGTGGCCCAGTTTTCGGGCTGCATATCAAGGACCTCCAGGGCAAGCCCCGGGGGATTAGGCAGGGAACCCTCAAAGGAATGAAAGGGAAAAGTGTTTTCACCGCCTATTTTTTGGGCTTTCTCACCCTCTCCCAAGACAACCTCTCGAATATTAACGGGATGCTTTTCCAGGGGTGCCTCATATGTCATGGTGTGCCTCCTTTCATACTTCTAACCAGGAATTGGAATAAAGGGTCTTTCCCATGAGGACCTGGGTTGTCTTCACGTATTCCTGTTCTTTACCGGACAGGGCGGAAATATCCATATCCTCTTCATCCATGGCCCTGTGAATTAGGTTAACGATCTCAGGCATTTCTCCTTTGTTCAGCCGTACGAGTTCTTCGTCGAAACCACTTACAATGGCCGCATCCTGACCGTACCGTGCGATAATGACCATAAACGTGCGATTGAGGAGTCCCCTGAGTTCCTTTGGGGCACTGTAGGATAGATTGGACAGACCGCATACTGACTTTGCGCCGGGCGCCAGGTCCGGGATCATTTGAATGAATTCCATGTAGGATAATATCTGGCGTTGGTCCACTCCAACGGGCATGAGAACGGGATCGATCCAGATGTCTTCATTTGCGATGCCCAGTTCATTGGCATATTCCAGCGATTCCAAAATGCTCCCGGCCCTTTCGTCTGCGTCTGAGGGAAGGCCGGCATCATTGATCACGGAAAGTACCAGAGCGGCGGAATATTTTTTAGACAGCGGCATAACTGTTTCCATGCTTTCCCTGACCCCGGATGCGGAATTGACCAGTCCCTTTTTCTTGCAGAGTTTAAGACCTGCCTCCATGGCCACAGTATTTGTAGTATCAAGACACAAGGGAAGATCCGTGAATTCCTGGACCGTATTCACAAGCCATTCCATGGTCTGGGCCGGATCCTTTTTCTGGGGTCCGACATTCAGGTCCAGATAGTCCATGCCGTTTCCCGCCTGTCCCTCGACACACGCCCGAATCGGTTCGGCATTGTGCTCTTTGATGGCCTTAGATATTGCATTAGACATTACATTCAAATCTTCGCCGATGAGAATCATGATTTGTCCCCTCTTTAATGGATTTTTGATTAGAGCATCTAAACACAAATATTCGGAGGTTGATGAGTTATGAGAGCTTACTTTCTGAAATAATCAAGTTTAATCCAATTTCGGATATGTTTATAGAAAAGGCTAAGGAGGATTACAATAGTCCATTGGATGATTTTCACGCGGAGTTGGACTATTTTCTGGATCATCCGGTAAATGAGTACCGCGAAACTGTTCGGATATGAAGTTGGCAGATGGGAAGGTTGAAGCAGTCTTTTCTTCGATTCCGAGCTTCTCGGCCTTGTGATTTCAAGCAGTTATGGGCGGGTGATGCCTCCCCCCTCCACTGTTCTCCTCCGCTCCTTCGGAGCGTCGGAGCCA
>JAIOSR010000480.1 GCA_021107495.1 Desulfobacterales bacterium
AACAGCAAAATATGTAATAGTGGCCCAAGTTATAGAGTCGGGGAGGCGAGCGAGCTCACCCTAACGGGCTCGCTCGCCTCCCCAACATCTCTAACTTGGCAATGTACCAGTTTATATATCGATGACATATTTTGAAATCAGTGTCATTTGTGATAAACTATCACATAGCGTTTAAAAATACGAATATCATTACAAATGTTATGATATCCAGATCTGCATAATTACTCGTTATGCTATTTAGAATTATAAATGTCATTATCACACCTCTATGCATGGAATGGTCAAACCCTGTTCTTCGGCTACTTACCAAACATTGAAGAACATTCGCATCATGCGCTTCAAATTGAGATCGGCCTGTACAAATCGTTTGAGATTTATCATGGCGACGGGAAATTAGTCTGCAGATTGGCATTAATACCACCAGATGTGCCTCATCACATTAATGACTGTAATGATATGCAAGCAATCATTTATCTCGAACCAGAATCTATTGTAGGGCAAAGATTGAGAGGAAAATTTCTTAAAATCGGGGAAATTGAGGAACTAGACTTTAACATAATCAAACCTCTTATTGAACACCTTCAGACCTTTAATGAAATAGTTCACGATTGCCATGAGGCCAATAGTTTAGTACGTGCAATTCTAAGAAGGCTTTCAGGAGAGGACTTGCCTGACTGTCAGTTCGATGGAAGAATAAAAAGAGTAATCGATATTTGTAAAAAGGCACCTGGCAAAAAGATATCCACAAAAGAATTGGCTGAAAAGGTCAGTTTATCCGAAGGCCGCCTAATTCACCTCTTTAAAGATCAAGTCGGTGTTCCTATCCGCCGCTATTTACTTTGGGCAAGATTATCGGATGCTCTGATGGAACTGTCCAAGGGAGGTTCTTTTACCGAAGCAGCGCATCATGCCGGATTTTCTGATTCTTCACATCTAAGCAGGACATACCGTAAAATGTATGGAAACTCCCTATATGATTTAGTGAGGAGTAGCCAGTTTGTTCAAGCGATTCCATGCTCAGTGTAATATTATTATCCGGATGTTTAGAACGGAAAATATTACGCATCTGACAAATGGAGGAAAAAATGGAATCATTATCGTTACTACCGTCAAAAATAAAAAGCATGAAATTGAAAAATCGGTTCATTCGTTCTGCAACCTTTGAAGGTATGGCCGACTTTGAAGGTAGGCCGACTCAAAAATTAAAAGAACTGTATTGCAATTTGGCAGATGGAGGACTCGGTCTGATAGTGACAGGATTAGCTCACGTTGATGGCTATAAAAATCTACCAGACATTAAGGGACTGCCTTTTCCATTGGCCATTGATGAGGATCGATTCATCAATGACTGGGGAGACTTGATCGAGGAAGTTCATATTCGCGGAGCAAAAATCGCTATGCAAATTAGTCACTTAGGGCGACAGGATATACCCCATCTTCGAGAACCGGTTGCGCCTTCTGCAGTACAGTTGGAAAATAGTGGTAGCGTGCCCCGCGAATTGACTTTTAATGAAATCAACGAATTGATCGAAAAATTTGCCCAATCGTGCAGAAGAGTTAAAGAAGCAGGTTTTGATGCAGTCCAATTGCATGGAGGCCATGGTTATCTGATCAGTAATTTCATCTCTCCCTATTTTAATATTAGAAACGATGAATATGGCGGAAATACAGAAAATCGTGCTCGCTTCATTGTGAAAATTCTTGAAAAAGCTCGGCTTTTAGTGGGTCACGAATTTCCAATACTGATCAAAATGAACTTTGATGATTTTATTAAAGGCGGCTTAAAAAAGGATGAAGCTATCAAAATAGCCAAGATAATTATTGAAGCTGGAATTGATGCTATTGAAGTAACAGGAGGGACTTCTTCTAATAACCCCTTGCATGAATCCGCTAAGGGGATCACGGACGAGAAAGACGAAGCGTATTTTGTATCTTACGCCAAGGCTTTGAAGAATCATGTTTCAATACCTGTCATTTTGGTGGGGGGCTTTCGATCACTCACCGTTATTGATAAATTGTTAACCGACGGGATAGTGGACTTCATATCTATGGCCAGGCCGTTAATATGTGAACCAGGATTAATTAAGCGTTGGAAGGATGGGAACATTAAAAAAGCAAAATGTATTTCGTGTAACAAATGCAAAGAAAACATATCAAAACAATCCCTTAGATGTTACATTGATGAACCGTTGGAACAAGCATAACCTGTTGGGGACGGCGAGAACCATGCCGCCCCAAAGCTTCGCGTTATACTGAGATATTCAAATATTAGAGGGCAGGGTCAGTAAATGGCTCTGCCTTTTCTTATTTCCCCACCACTTTAAATTTAAAAGCTGAAAAATAAAACTTTCCCTTTTTACCTTTCAACTATTCACAGGAAATTAATTTGAAGTGCAAGCGCTTGCACGTCCCCTTTTTATGGTGGGGATAGTGGTGGGGACGGCAAAAAATAGGCATTAAAGAAGGGTTCAAGCAATCAAAGGCACTTCTGTTGCATCTTATATTACGAGATGTCAAGAGTTATGAAATTATGGCATATCATGTGTTGAGTTTTCCCTTTTATTGAAAAATGAAAATTACGAATTGCGGATCTGAGTTTGGGTGAGTCTGTGATTAACTATTCCAAAAGAATTCTTGAGAATGCAGGCAGAATAATTATTTTTAATTCATTTCTTTTTAATAAGTATTACATTCCCTGAAAGAACTAACACCAGCCCGATAATTGATGACAATGT
>JAIOSR010000182.1 GCA_021107495.1 Desulfobacterales bacterium
AGGCATCATCGGCGATAGAGTTTTGAGTGGGTGATATTTGACCGAAAGGATGAACATAGGCAATGCCCGTTACAATCAAACCCACCCCGCCCTGGGCAAGCTTTTCAAAAAGCCGGATCTGTTGCTCGGTAACATTGCCGTTTCTATCCGCAGAGCCGTCATAGGTAGCGGACCTTACAAACCGATTTCGCAATTCCATGCCCTTTATTTTAACAGTTTCAAATAATGTGTTCATCTTGACCTCTCATAATTGCAATATGAAAATCCCCTCCCATCCGGTTATTTTCAAATCGTGAAGATTGGAGTCTTTTCACCTACAAGAAATTTTACTGCTAACGATTTCCAAAACAGGCAAGGGAATACTGAAATTAACCGAAAAGCCGCTTGAAGAAATTTTTCACCATCTGGAATAGGGTACTTCTGATTCGAATCTCTATATAAAGATCTCCCGGTTCTGCTCCGCCTTTTCCATCTTCTCCCATCCCTTTTAAACGTATTTGCTGGCCCGCTCAAATTCCTGAAGGGATATTGACTAAGAGTTCTTTGGACTTTTTTCTGAAAAAATAATTAATCTTCCCTCCTGTCAGGGCAAGGTCCGGGGAAATAGTAATCATATCATTGAGGTCTTTTCCCTTTTCCGGCCATTCTATACCCCACTTCTTTTTCAAACCGTATTTTATCAGTTTACCTACATTACCGCCAAGAGGAAATTTGGGATAAGAAGTCTGACCTTTACCAAAAGAAGAAACAAACATTCGTCCAAAGGCCCCGGGTTTCTGGAATTCAAAAGACCGGTAACTCGTGCCGTAGGATTCTTTGAAGACGTCATCAAAACCTCTGAATCCGAATACTTTACTTATTTCTTCAAAAATCTGATGTATGTCAGAGCCCCTGAAGATATCCTGTTCAGAATAGGTTTGCCTGAATTGACCGTACGCGGAAGATCCGAACTGCTGCCGCAGTGCGTCGTATTGGCTCCTTTTTTCGGGGTCGGAAAGGACTGCGTAAGATTCGTTTATTTCCTTCATTTTTGAGGCGGCAGCGCTGTCCTTGTTTCGGTCCGGGTGATATTGGAAGGCCAGTTTTCGGTAGGCCTCCTTGATTTGCTGGCGACCGGCGCTCCTGTCCAAACCTAAGGTCCGGTAATAATCTTTTTCTTCCATAAAATTATCCTGATTGTTTAGAATAAACCACTTTGTCCGTTGCTTGATCGATAATATAAAACATAAATCCATATTTCCAATGACATTTCTTTAAGATCGAATGCTATCTCAAGAAAATCGGTGTGTAATACCATACCTGAAAAGAGTTAAATCCCTTTAAAAGCATTTTGGACGCAGATGAACACAGATTTTCAGGGTAAAAATAGAAAAACCTACTCAATTACGTAAATATTAGAAAAAATTTGACTCATAATATGCATACAAACTTGTGCCCCGGGTATTTTCAGGTACGTTCAAAATGTTTGAGCTCCCGGTAGTATCCGCGTAAATCTGAGCAGATCCGTGTCCCATTAAGAAACATGTATTTCCATTGAAAATTGTGTATAACCGGAGACATGCCATTGGGCGGGGGACATAGCTTATGGAGGATTACATAAAAGCGTCTATGCTGGATAATGAGGATGAAGGTCGATTAATAGATTCAATCCTCACGGAAAGGGGAATACCTCATCAGATGCGATCGTATCATGACACGGCCTTTGACGGTCTGTACCAGACTCAGAAAGGGTGGGGTTATGTCAGCGCCCCGGCGTCTTATGAGGAAGAGATAATTGAAATCATCTCCGATTTGCGGAAAGCCGCTAATCATCCGTAAGGAGTTTCCGTGAACTTTGAAGATAAAAAAAGGCGCTTGAAAGAGATTTACGAAACCTTTGAGAGAGAGGCGGTGGAATATAAAGAGTCGGCCATCTGCAAACCTGGTTGTGCTTATTGCTGTATACATTTCGGGTCTGTGGACATTACAACGCTTGAAGGGATCATTATAAGGGATCGGGTAAATAGTTTTGTAAAACCGCTGAAAAGCAGGATTAAGAAGAAGATAGCTCAAAATAAGAAATTAAAGGAAAAAGGAAAAGTTGCTCAGTGCCCGTTTTTAAAGGAAGACAAGACCTGCCGGATATATGACATCCGTCCTTTTAGTTGCAGGCAGCTTTATTCCTTGCTAAAATGCGATGGTCGTGGTCCCACGGTTCATCGCCAGGCCGTGGAATTAACTGAAAAGACCGTACAAAGGCTCCAGCGCTTGGATTCGACAGGGTATTCGGGGCATATCAGCTTTATTATCCATCTTCTTGAAAAGCAGGAATTCAGGGATTTTTATCTGGCCGGAGGGTTCAACCCGGCGCAGATCATGGGTTTTGGAAAGACACACGATATTATTATTAATTCACCGAAGGGTGCAGCCTCGGAATAAATTTTATTTCCCCCGAATATTGAGCAGGCGTGAACCCATAGGGTTCAAGGAGCCGAGGATTCAAGGATTCAAGTGAACTACTATAAGGATTACAAAGGTTTTAAGCTGTTGCAGAAATCATACGAACTCTGTTTAGAGATATAGAATAAAGGCAAAATTCTCAAATAATAAAGGGTACGGCAGGGATCCAAAAATTGTTAAAATGCTGATAAAGTCTGCAGGAAACGAACCCTTGATTCCTTGACCCCTTGGGTCCTTGGATCCTCTTCTCCAACTAAGTTGGAGAAGAACCAAAAAACAGCCGAACGACCAAGGTGAATAACCAATGGAAAAAGTCTTTGAAAGACCGAAATTTGCGGGTACCATGATGGCTGCCGTGCCTTATCGAGACATGGAATGGGCTGGGGATGTGATACTGAAAAATTTCCCCGAAGCGCCCTGCCTGCCGGTAATGACCCGGGGGATAAAATGGATGTTTGAAGGGATCCCTTGCGTGGCTATAGACCGGGAGAATCGCCGTATTTTATTGGATCCTTCCCCGGAAAGGGAAAACGAACTCCTTGAATTCTATGACAGATATATCGAAGAAGACCTGGACTATTTCGCGACCACACCTGAAACGGCCCCCTTTTTCTATGGAATGCTTGAAAGGCTCAAAAAATCCCGGCCCCCTGAGCTTAAATGGGTCATCTTTCATACTGCAGGACCATTGCTTTTGGGAGATACGATAAGACAACCCGATGGCAATCCATCTATTTATAATGAGACTTTACGGGATGTACTGATAAAGGGTACAAATATCAAGACAAGGTGGCTCGAAAAGAAGATAAGGGAAGAAATTCCCGGTGTGGAAGTAGTGGCGGATCTCCCTGAAACAACCTTGGTCAATTTTACTTCAGCCGGTGGCACGGGAACACGCGAAGACATTATAACGGCCATAAATGAAGGCTTTTCCGGGTTGACATGTCTTACATGGATACACTGCTGTGCAAATATAGACTGGTCCATGCTAACAGACTGCAATGTTGACGTAATCAATTTCGATGCTTATCAACACTCGGATAAAGCAGCGCTCTATGCTGAAGAATTCAAGCGGTTCTTAGAGCGGGGCGGAATGATCGGCTGGGGTATTGTACCTGTCATTGACGCGCTATTGTCCGGGGAAACCGTCTCCGGATTGGTTGACAAACTGCAAGAGGGTATTGATCTTTTTGTAAGCAAAGGAATTGATGAAGAATTGTTGGCATCTTCTTCATGGGTCCTGCCGTCCTGTGAGACCGTGCTGTTGACGAATGAACAATCGGATGTCGCCCTGAATATGACTAAAGAGATATCAGAGATTATGAGAGGGAGATACGGATTTGATTAGTGTCCATCCAGAAATGGCCCTTTTTCACAATCCCCCGCCTGTTGTGGGACAGGTCAGCGTCAATCGGCGGGATTCGTTGTGAGACGTACTACAGTACGTCTCCGCCTAATCCCTTGATTTCCTTAATCTTGTAAAAAATTGCTCATTTCTGAATCGGACACTTGATAGGCCCCTTATTTCATTAATGGATGGGCACTAATTAGTATCTATCCATGAAGGTGCGGTATTTTGAAAAAAGTCAAGAAAGTGTATTTTAAAGGGGATAAATTCGTCGTCAGATTCGTTGTAGAGATAAAAACACGTCTCTTTGAAAAGGGGTCCGCATACCCCGTCATTATGGACTAACGCCTTTACTTATTGAGAGCCCGTATTTTTTGAGTTTCCGGACTATTGTGGAATGATCAACACCCAATAGCCGGGCCGCCTCTCTGGTAGTCCCCTTTATTTCCAGGGCATGGGACAGGAGTTTTTTCTCTACTGTCTCACGGGCCTGTACCAGAGACATAATCCCTTTGACCTGAATCATTGAGCCCTCGTCCGATTCCTGACTGTAAACGCTGTGGGGAAGATGCCTCGGCTCAAGGATCTCTCCATCACTCATGACAACCATGCGCTCGATAATGTTCTGAAGCTCCCTGACATTGCCCGGCCACTGGTATGATTCCATAATATGGATAATTTCACGGGAAAACGTCTTGGATTGATTAAATTTGCTGTTATGTCTGCGCAGAAAATGCCAGGCTAACGGAAAAACATCCTCCCTCCGCTCCCTGAGGGGAGGAATCTTGATGGGCACCACATAGAGCCTGTAAAAAAGATCTTCCCGGAATTTTCCCTCTTTCACCATTTCCGGTAGATTTCTGTTCGTGGCGGCTATGATACGTGCATTCAGCCTGGTCGGCTTGATATCCCCCACCCGCATAACCTCTCGATCCTCGATAACCTTGAGGAGTTTCACCTGGCAATTGAGGGGCATTTCACTTATTTCATCTAAAAAAATCACTCCTCCACTGGCCAATTCGAAAAGCCCCGGTTTTCCTTCCTTGATAGCGCCGGTAAACGCGCCCCTGACATACCCGAAAAGTTCAGACTCAAAAAGGTTCTCGGGGATCGCACCGCAGTTTACCGGAATAAAAGGGCCTTTTCTGCGTGCGCACTGCCTGTGGATGAGACGGGCCAGCACCTCCTTGCCTGTCCCGCTTTCACCTTCAAACAAGACCATGGAATCGACCTGGGCCACCCTGGCGACCATATCTAAAATTCCCCTCATAACCCGGTTTTCAGCAATGATATCGTCCCCGGCAAGCTGGGAAATACGTGCCTCCTCCGGTGTGGAGAGATACAGGGCCATAAGCCGTGATACTTCTTCCTTGAGCAATTGCAGTTCCGTTATGTCTCTAATGCTCACAATAATGTGCTGAACCGGTCCATCCAAGTTTACGGGTGTGGCCGTCACGTAGATTTCATTGCCGTGCATGAGCTTGCCCATACTGGTGACGCTTTTTCTTAACCTTTGTACGAGACGGAAGACCTCCTGAATGGTGTGCAGGCAAATATGGGTTTCTGCGTCAAGGTCATCGACTTTCTGGCCCAGGAGAGACTCTCCCTTTAAGCCGGTTATCCGGCTGAAACTGCTGTTAACCCTGACCACGTGATCGTTTTCGATGAAAATCACCCCATCGTAGAAGCTCTCAACCAATGACTCCAATGTCCTGTCCAGATCAGAGGTTAAAGAGAGTTCCTTGTCTGTTTGAGATCTGTCCGTCTTATCAAAAATGAACATTTCACCGGCAAATTCGCCGGACATCCGGAAAGGGATCTTGTAAAGGGCGATTTCTTTGCCCATAATCATTTTTTTATTGAAGGTGTTGGAAATGCCTTTGCCGGGAACGAAAAGGTTCATCTGTGATGTTATATTGCGCCCGGTCAAACTGCCCGGTTCAATTTCCAGGATTTTTTCCGCCTTTTCGTTTACAAAAACAACAATACCCTTGACGTCCGTGAGTACAAATCCAAACGGGGCCGATTCAAAAATCCCGGCTAATGTTTTTATATCAAAGGATTCGATAGATGACATGAATAAAGACCTTCCTGATTTATTTCAATTTTGAGAACTATGTTATATGAGCGTGATCAGAATCGATCTGCAATGCCGTTATAAAGAAGCAAAGGAGTGATGACGCATTGGAGTACCGGAAAGACTAATCAGCAAAAAAATGTCCAAGACTCCAAATACCAATTTTTAAGCACCAAATTACAAAGAAATCTCAAACTACAATATCCAATGATCAAAACCGTTTGTTATTTCGAATTTTGGTAATTGTGATTTGTTTGTTTTTTGAGATTTGATATTTGGAATTTCCAATATTTTATCACTACATTACTCTGTAGAACGGAGAAAATACAGACAGTCACCTCTCTGCGGGAAATTAATGTCCTGTCCCCTGGGTGTGGATTTTGCACTTTCGCATGTTACTACAATATCATATCAGAAATCATCTTGATAATCGAGGGCCGAGGTAAAAAACATGCTTGATACAAAAAGTTCCTGAAAGCGGCTTGCGGCAGCAAGCTCCCGGTATTCAATCTTTCCGGCAATTCGTTCGGCCTCTTTTCTTTTGTTTTTGTCCAACAGGGTCAGGCACGATCCGTGTCCGGCCGCATTGCCGACCCCAATAACCTTGGCTGTCTCGCAGGCGGGAAAGAGATCAACGGTGCATGCGTCAAGGGGATCCGCGTAGTTACCACACGCCCCTGCTAACAGGATTCGCCGGACCTGTTCACCCTCAAACTGCTCCATTAACAGGGTCGCACCCGCATACACTGCGGACCTGGCCATCTGCAATTCGGCCACGTCTTTCCGCGTTATCACAATATCCTGTTTTGTTGCGGTTTCAGATGCCCGGACCAGGACAAATTCCGTGCCATCTTCCCCGTCACGGAGGCGAGGGGATTGAATTTCTTCGCTAAAATTTCCCTTTTCCAGAATGATTCCCGTCCTTATCATTTCAGCAATAGCCGAGATGATACCGGACCCGCATAGACCTAAGGGGGCTTCATTATCAATAGTCTCCCATTTTACATCCAGCGAGACCGGGTCGATTTTAAGCCGCTCAATGGCGCCGGCCGAGGCCCGCATGCCCCATCGGATGTGCCCGCCTTCAAAGGCCGGGCCTGCGGCTGTAGAACAGCAGAGCATACGGTTTTTGTTTCCAAGGACAATTTCGCCGTTGGTGCCCAGGTCAATGAGAAGGGTGGGGATCTTACTCTTGTGAAGACCGGTGGCCAGAACGCACGCGATTGTGTCACTCCCCACAAATCCTGCCTTGAGGGGTAGCAGATGGACATAGGCCGAGGCCCCGATCTTGATACCCAGATCCCTGGCCTTATAGTCCTGACTCTCTTGAAGGACGGGCGGGTAGGGCGCTATGGGCAGATATTGGGGATCAAGACCCACAAACAGGTGGTGCATTGCCGTGTTTCCTACGACAGTTGCTTCCATAATCCGGGACGGATCGATACCGGCCTCTGAAGATGCCTCGACGATTAAGGCATTCAGGCATTCAACAATGCTTGACCGTAGTTTTTCAAGGCCACCGGACTCCTCGTGACAAAAAGATATCCGGGTAATGACATCATCGCCCATGGCAATCTGAGGATTCATGGCGGATTTCACTGAAAGCTTATTGCCTGTAAGCAGGTCCATAAGATATCCCACCACGGTCGTTGTGCCGATATCAAAGGCCATGCCGAAAAGCCCATCCTGTCTTCCGGCATAAAGATCAATTATCTCCCTTTTGTCCCGGATAGTTGCGGTAATCCCTTTCCGGTCTGAACGCAGCGTGTGGGGGAGTTTTTGCAGCACAAAGGGGTCAAGCCCGGGCCGGTGGATCCCGTACGCGCTTGAAAGGGCAAGCAGAAGCCTTTCCCTGTCAGCTATTACGGAATTGAGGACCGGAGGCGCGACTTCCACATAATATTGGTTAACATTGGACTGCAATTGCACGGGATACTGGTGTTCCGCATCCGATGTCAGTATGACCTGGCGTTTGAGCCGGCTTTCTTCAGGAATGAGGACAACTGCCCCGTTTGTCAATATGGTATCGCAGGCCAAACGATACCCTCTGTCTACAAGCTCGCCGAATACCTCGCATTCCCTGTCCGAGGGCGGGGGAAGGGGGCCGTCACTCTTCTCCACGATGACCTTGCACTTGCCGCAGATCTTTTTGCCCCCGCATGTCGATTGCAGGGAAACACCGGCTTCCCGGGCCAATTCCAGTATGTTTTTAACGCCATCCGGTTGCGCCGTCTTTTCAAAAGGCAAAAAAAGGATTTCCGTCATTATTTCAACTCCCCTGGTCATAGTTTAGAAAAAAGCGGGGCAAGCCCTGCGCCTACAGACATAATTTTATAGGGGATGAATAAGAAAAGGGCAACGGTATAATCCGTTGCCCTTTTTGATTTCACGTCTTATTCATCAGAGAACCGACTCCCAGAGCAGTCTCAGGCTGCAATTCCCATAAGTTCCTTGATCTTTTTCACCCCGTCCGCGGCATTCTTGGCATGGGCATCGGCCCCGCAGACCTCTAAAATAAACTTAGGGGTTAGTGCGGCCCCGCCACAGATGATCTTTATTCTATCGGAAATATCACTGCTTTTGATAGCCGTGATAGTCTCCTTCACATGCGGGTCGCCCGTAGTCAACAAAGAAGAGATCCCTACGATGTTCGCGTTGTTATCTCTTGCTGCATTCATGAATTCGTCGGAGGGCACGTTTTCACCCAAGTCTATCACCTTAAACCCTGAAGTTTCTAACAGGAGTTTTGTCAGGTTTTTCCCGATATCGTGAAGATCACCAAAAACCGTTCCCAAAACCACTGTGCCCAAGTCCTTGGTATCCTGATCCTTTTTCAGTAGAGGTGAGACCAGATCAACGCATGCCTGCATTGACTTGGCGGCCATCATCATCTCCGGGACAAAAATTTTCTTTTTCTCAAACTTGTCACCCACAATATTAAGACCGGCAATAAGATAGTTGTTTATGATATCCTGGGGATCCGCGCCCCGGTCCAGTGCCTTTTGGGTGAATTCTACGGCTAATTTGCGTTTTCCCGAAATAACAGCCTCTTTTATGGTTTCAAGGTCCGTACCCTCAAGTTCTTTTTTAACTGGCGGTTTTGTCTCTTTAACCTTCCCTGATTTTTTTGCCGAAGCAGAGAGATAGCTCATGCAAAATTCGTCTTTGCCCAATAAGAGGTCTGTGAGCAATGTGGCCCTTCGCATCTCCCATATTGTCGGGTCGGAAATGGGGCAGGTCAGGCCGCTCAGGGCTGCCATCGCCAAAAAAACAGTATTTATGGATGCACGTTCGGGTAGCCCAAAGGAGATATTGGAAAGCCCTAATGTTTGATTGACACCCAGTTCATCGCGAATAAGCCGGAGCGCCTTTATGGTCTCCAGGCCGGCCTGGTCATCGGCGCTGATGGCCATGGCCAGGGGATCAATGATTACATCCTCGCGGGGAATACCTGTCTGTTCGGCCCTCTCCACAATCAGCCTGGCAATTTCAAGGCGTTTTTCGGCCTCTTTGGGAATCCCGTTATCGTCCATGGTGAGCCCGATTACCGCGGCATTGTGGGCCTTGACCAAAGGCAGGATCCGCTCGAGTTTGTGTTCTTCACCATTAACCGAATTGACCAGTGCCTTTCCCTTATATGCCATAAGACCGGCCTCCAATGCCTTTGGGAGGGCCGAGTCAATGCAGAGTGGTACGTCCGTGACCTCCTGTATTGCCAATATGGCCTCTTTTAACATTTTTGGTTCGTCAATACCTGATACACCCACATTGACGTCGATTATTTGCGCGCCTTCCTCCACCTGCTTGATGGCTTCTGATCGAACCAGATCGAGATTTCCATCCTCCAATGCCTGGGCCAGCTTTTTCCGGCCCGTGGGGTTGATGCGTTCTCCGATGATAACAAGGGGGTTCGAAGGTCCTATTATAACCGTTTTTGTGGCACTCGATACACGGGTTTCCACCGGTGTTGCGGTTTTGCCGGACCCAAAAAAGAACCGTCCTTCAGTCGCAGAAGGAACATCGCCGTCGATCTTACCATATTCTGCGGCGGTCGTGAGCGCCGTCTTGACGTTTTCATCGGGTGTGCCATAGGTCAACCCGACCGTGTCAATGGAAAAATTGTGAAGTGGGGCGCCATTATCAATCAAACGGCGCACCTCTGTTGCCACATCTTCCGCTGAGCCGTTCTTCATCAAGACAGGGCTTATGCGGGCATTGACAGCTACCTCGGGGCCGAATACTTCCCTGGTCTTTTTTACATCAGACCCGAAACCGATCTCAACAAACTCGAGATGGTGAACCTTGGCATATCCGTACAATACCTCGTCAACGGAACCACAATGGTGGATCCCGACAGGATGACAGGCATCGGCCACCTGGTTGTCGTACTCAAGGACAAAGTCCTCATAGGTGTCCAATGAGATCTGCTCTGCAGTACAATTGGGAAACACGTAAAGCTTTGGATCACACATGGGTGTAACGTCTATGGCCCCTGTACCGGTAGTTTTTTCGTTGAATCTGAAGAGCTGAATTATGCACTCCGCGCATATCCCAAGCAAATGACGGCACAACTCGGGCTTTTCAAAAAAGTCAATATATAACTGATCCCCCCTGATCTTGAGGGCCAGATTTTGAACACCCGTGGTATTGATATCCCCCACTACTTTTCCGTATTTGTCACTCAGGTACTCAATCTGCTTGATCATATCCGTCATGGGATAGGAATTGAATATGTCGGGTACTTCCAGTTTCATTACCTCATCTTCGGAGAGATTGAGGGGCATGGCCCAGGGAAGGGCGTCATCATTGTATATGATCTCACAACCAAAAATCGTTGGAAGCATCACCATGCCGAAGGTTATGAGCGGTTTGGGTTTTGGTTCCGGATCTCCAAGACCCACATCGCCGAATTTTTCGTAAAGCCTCCTGTCAATTTCCATCCTGGTCTCGATGCGCGTATCGGGATCAAAATAGTATTCCCTGCCAAAGGAAATTCCGAACTGCTTGTGAAACCAGTCAGGGTAAAAGCCTACACCGAGAGGAATGTGTTCTTTAGATGTCATGGTATTCTTCTCCTTAGAGTCATTTGAGTAATTGATCCTTCAATACACTGAGCAAGGTTTATGCCAAAGATTTGGTGCGGATCAAAGTTACCCTTGTTTACCTTAGATAGAAATGATAAACAACCGGTGAATTTAAAAAACACCACCTTTTGGCCCGGAAAATGATCTGTGTACAGACAGGCAGACGGTGCAATATTACACCAATCGGGCACATTCGGTGCAACAATACACCGTCAATCGCTTGGGTCTTTCTTGGTGAGTATACGGTTTTTAAGGGATTTCGTAGCTGAAAAAGACAAACAGGCAATTGGTACGGATAATGCAACCTTCTTCTTACTCTTGACTGTTTTCATATCTTAATCCCAGGTTAAAATTCCGTGTGCGGGTTGTGTTTTCCTGTGTCACTGTTACTGCTATTGATGGAC
>JAIOSR010000092.1 GCA_021107495.1 Desulfobacterales bacterium
AAAATCCGCTTCTGTGGGTCTATTTTTGTGGCATTGCCCAATCTAATCAGACAAATTTAACCTGAATTCGGGGGGCAATTCTACTCTCCGTAAGGATATCCTTACATGTTTATAAATAACTATTGACATTATACAGCCTTTATATTTATAATAAGCAAATTATTCTTAATTATTAATATAAAGCAAACAAAATAAAAGCGTTTCCCTTTAAAGGAAGTATCAACATGGTCTCTGATTCCGATTCTGCCCATCATACAACCGGTTCCCTTTATAACAGCCGCCTCGTAAAAAACTATGTTGAGTATGTCAAAAAAGCATATCCTGATGTTAATATCGACCCTATTCTAAAATACGCAGGCATAGCCAGGTATGAAGTCGACGACCAGGGTCACTGGTTCACTCAGGATCAGGTAGATGGTTTTCATCAAAAACTGACCGAAAAGACGGGTGACCCGGACCTTTCCCGAAAAGTCGGGCGCTCTGCAGCATCATCCCAGGCATCCGGTCCTCTAAGACAATACGCCTTGGGGTTTATGTCTCCCGGTACTGCATACTGGATGTTGGAAAAGCTTTCCTCGAATCTGAGCCGTGCCTTCAAGATTGAGACCAGACAAATCGCAAGCGATAAAATGGAGGTCATTGTCAAGCCCAGGCCTGGCGTTAAGGAAAAACCCCATCAATGCGAAAACCGGATGGGTATTCTGGAATCCATGGCCAAGTTATTCACCAACAAGTATGCCAAGGTCGAACATCCTGAGTGCATTCACAGGGGTGACGAAGTAGGCCGTTATATTATCACCTGGGAGAAGACCCCTTTTCTAATCTGGAAAAGGCTACGCAATTACTCTTCCTTAATAGGTCTTGCGGCATGTTTTGGTTTTTTCTTCTTAGTGCCTGTAGTAAATTGGATTATTCTTGTAATGGGGGTTGCCTTGCTCACAGTGCTGTTTTCGTTTTTCTCAGCCCACTTTGAGAGGAAGGAACTCACCAAAACCATTGAAACACAGGGCAATGCAGCCAAGGACCTTCTATTTGAAATGGACATCCGGTACCGGAATGTCCTGCTTATCAAGGAGATCGGCCAAGCCACGTCAACTACTATGGACACGGGCGAACTCGTCAATACCGTGGTGAATGCGATGGAAAAACGCCTGGATTTTGATCGCGGCATGCTTATGCTTGCCAACAAAAATGAGACACGGCTGGTTTACAGCGCCGGTTACGGTTACAGTGGGGAGCAGGAAAGGTTTTTGCGGCAAACCGAGTTTCATCTTGACAATCCTGAATCCAAAGGAGTTTTTGTACTTTCTTTCAAAGAACAGAAACCCTTTTTGATAAATGATATTGTGGAAATTGAAGAAGCCTTCTCAAAAAGAAGCCTTGAATTAGCAAAACAAATGGGAGTCAGGGCACTTATCTGCGTACCTATTGTCTATGAAAAAAAATCTTTAGGCATCTTAGCCATAGACAATACTAAGTCAAAAAGGATCCTTACTCAAAGCGATATGAGTCTTTTAATGGGAGTTGCCTCGCAAACGGCCATCAATACTATAGAGGCCATGTCTTTTCAGAAGCTTCAGGAAAGCGAGGAGAAGTATCGCTCAATACTTGAAAGCGTTGAAGAAGGTTACTTTGAGGTCGATCTTCCCGGGAGCCTGACTTTTTTTAATGATTCATTATGCAAGGTTTTGGGGTATTCCCGAAAAGAATTGTCGGGACTCAATAACCGTCACTATACCAGTCCTAAAACTGCAAGGAAAATGTATCGGATTTTTAGCGAGATTTATCGAACAGGCAATCCTGCAATGATATCGGATTATGAAGTAATCGGGAAAAATGAAAAAAGCCCGCATGTGGTTGAGGTATCCGCTTCCCTGATACGGGACTCATCGGGCAGTTCGACAGGATTCCGGGGTATAGTGAGGGATGTGACCGAGCGTAGAAGGGCCGAGGAAGCGTTGCGGGAGAGTGAAGAAAAATATCGGGAACTCGTTGAAAACGCCAACAGCATCATTTTAAGAAGGAATACCGAGGGGAAAATTACATTTTTTAACGAATTTGCACAGAAATTTTTTGGATATACTGAAAGTGATATTATTGGAAAAAATCTAAGTGGCACTATTTTTCCGAATACGAAGTCAGCAAAGCGGGATCTCGATAAACTTGTAGAGTCCCTTCAGCAAGATCCGGAACGACAGTTTGTAAGTGAAGACGAAAACATACTGAGGAATGGCGGCACAGTGTGGATCGCATGGACCTACAAACCCATATTTGACAAAGATGGTAATCTGACGGAGATACTTTGCATAGGCAATGACACCACAGAGCTCAAACGTGCTGAATATGAAAAAAAAGATTTGGAAAGCCAACTCCAGGTAGCTCAGAAAATGGAGGCAGTTGGCACCTTAGCCGGGGGAATTGCTCATGACTTCAATAACATTCTCCAGTCAATTTTCAGTTATACTCAGATTCTGTCGATGAACAAGGAGACTGACCACCCTGATTGCAGCAGAATTGAAGCGATCATAAAATCGGTAAAAAGGGCCAGTGATCTTACAAAACGGCTCCTGATTTTCAGCCGGAAGGTGAAAAGCAAGCTCAGACCTCTGGATCTAAACCAGGAAGTAATGCAGATTGTGAAGATGTTAGACCGGATGATCACGAAAATGGTCAGTATTGAAATAAAACTGGCTGGAAACCTTAAATCTGTCAATGCAGATCCAGGACAGATAGAACAGATCATGATGAATCTGGGAGTCAATGCCAGGGACGCCATGCCCGATGGCGGTAATCTGATCTTTGAAACTGAAAATATTACTCTGGATTCAAAATTCTGTAAAACTCATTTGGGGACTACGCCGGGGGAATATGTCCTTTTGAGTGTTTCGGATACCGGTCACGGCATGAACGAGGAAATACAAAGGCATATCTTTGAGCCGTTTTTCACAACAAAGGAGGCAGGAAAGGGGACCGGTCTTGGTCTGGCTATGGTTTATGGCATCGTGAAAAGCCATGGCGGTTATATTACATGTGAAAGTGAGCGGGGACAGGGCACCGCCTTCA
>JAIOSR010000416.1 GCA_021107495.1 Desulfobacterales bacterium
AAACAATTTTTGAATATCACGGGTCGCGGCCCAATGGTGGTTGATACCTGTGACCGGCTCAAGCCCTTAGCCGGGGATGAGGAGATGCTCCTTGTCCTGGGACATGAACACTTAAAAGATGCCGAAAACCTTTTTAAAGGCCGCAGCGTCCACATGCTTGCCGAACCTGTGGGACGGAATACCGCGCCCTGTATCGGGCTGGGAGCCATATATGCCCGGCATTTGGGCTATGCGGGATCTGTGGCCTTTCTACCTGCCGACCATTTTATAGGGGATACTTCCTCTTTTGTTAAGGCCTTAGAGGCCGCAGGAGAACTTGCAAGCTCGGGAGGAATTGTTACCTTGGGCATTGTGCCCACAAGACCGGAGACCGGGTACGGTTATATCCGTAGGGATAAGGGTCATAGTGATGTTAAGGGTTTTTCAACATATGAGGTTTCGGAATTTGTTGAAAAGCCGGACCTTGAGAAAGCGCTCAATTATCTTGAGAGCGGTGAATACTACTGGAATGGGGGGATCTTTGTGGCCACGGCTGAGACTATCTTAAATGAGATAGAGGAACACCTGCCGGGACTATTTAGCGGACTATTGCGACTCAAGAAGGCATTCGGTACCAAAGGATTTGAGCCCGAGTTTAAAGCAGTTTATGAGGAGATAAAGGGCGTTTCCTTTGACTATGGTATCATGGAAAAGACCAGGGAAAAGGTCTATGTGCTTCCGTGTGAATGCGGGTGGAGTGATGTGGGATCATGGGCATCCCTTTATGACCTGAGGGCTTTTGACCATGACGGAAATAAGAACTTGGCAGAGGGTGAAACACTTTTTATCGACTGTGAGAGAAATTTTATTTCCGGCCGCGGGGGACGTCTGGTGGCCTGCCTGGGCCTCAAGAACTGCCTTGTGGTGGATACCCCAGAAGCACTGTTGGTGGCCGATTTAGATCGGTCACAGGATATTCGAGAGATTATTGACCGACTGAGAAGAACCGGAAAAGAGGAATTGTTGTGAAATCACATATTTTCAGAGAATATGATATCCGCGGTATCGTGCCCGGAGAATTGAACCGAAACATGGCCCATGACCTGGGCCTTGCCATGGGCACCTATTACCATGACAGGGGTGCAGGGCGGATTTCAGTGGGTCATGACTGCCGCTTGAGTTCCCCTGATTTATCAAAAGGGCTTATCGATGGTCTCATGGAATGCGGCCTACAGGTAGTGGACGTGTCCATGGTAGCGACCCCTCTTCTCTATTTTTCCCTTCATCACTTAGAGGCGGACGGAGGGGTCCAGATCACCGGCAGCCATAATCCACCTGAGTTTAACGGGTTTAAGATCTGCCTGGGTAAGGCCACTATCCACGGTGAAGAGATCCAGGAGATCAGAAAGATCAGTGAATCGGGAAAATTCATACACGGTAAGGGAACATTGGACAAGGCCGATATGAACGGACCTTATCTTAGATATTTGGAGGGTAACATCGAGCCCGGCCCGTTAAAAAGGAGGGTCGTTGTGGATGCAGGGAACGGGGCCGGAGGGCCTGTTGCCGTTGAAATCTACAAAAGGCTCGGGTTTGAAGTCTTCCCCCTTTTCTGTGAGCCTGACGGGAGATTTCCAAATCACCACCCGGACCCCACAATTCCGGAAAACCTCGAGGCCATGATATCCAAAGTGCGGGATGTATCCGCGGATCTCGGGATTGCCTTTGACGGGGATGCGGACCGGATCGGCGTGGTGGACAGGGAGGGAAATATAATCTGGGGGGACCAGTTGATGATTATCTTTTCCCGGGACATGCTTTCGCGCCATGCCGGGGCCAAGATCGTCGGGGAAGTAAAATGTTCTAAGGTCCTTTATGACGACATCGAGAAGCATGGGGGAAAGGGGATCATGTGGAAGGCCGGGCATTCCCTTATCAAGAGCAAGATGAAGGAGGAAGGTGCGCTCTTAGGAGGTGAGATGAGTGGGCATATCTTTTTTGCCGAACGCTATTTTGGCTTTGACGATGCCATTTATGCGGGTGCACGTTTGTTGGAGATCCTTTCGCAAAACGAAAAAACACTGAAAGAGCTTTTGGCCGATGTCCCGAAAATGGCAAACACCCCGGAAATCCGCATTGACTGCCCTGACGACAGGAAATTTGATATCGTGGCCGATCTGGCGAAGGAATTCAAAAAAGATTATGACGTAATTGATGTGGATGGGGCCAGGGTGTTGTTTGACGGGGGCTGGGGATTGATCAGGTCTTCCAATACCCAGCCGGTTCTGGTGCTCCGTTTTGAAGCGACGGATGAGAAGCGTCTTGAGGAGATCCGACAGGTTTTTATGGGGAAGCTGGGGGAGAAATTATAGGAAGGAACCGGATTGAATTTGGCACTGATTAAATGTATTTGTTCAATATTTGGTGGGACTCGAATTAATACGGACGTCTCTTGAATAATGACCGGCGTCCGTCGAGGCATGCGGAACTCTTTTCAAAGAGCCGCATAACCTTGCTGTGGCTCGAATCACGGCGGCCCTCTTTACAATTCGGCTCCGGACAGCCCCCTCAAAGATAGCACCTATTATGTTTGGCTGTCCCGCCTGTCGGAAGCCGACTGGTTAAGGTATTTGGGGCGTGGCAGATGCGTTGTAGAGATAAAAATGCGCCTCTTTGAAAAGAGATCCGCATGCCCCGCCATTATGCA
>JAIOSR010000215.1 GCA_021107495.1 Desulfobacterales bacterium
CAGCTAATCCGTAGGTGAGAAGGATTGGATCGGTTATAGGATATTTCTCTTTCAAGTCCTTTATATATTCCGAAACATTTTCAACCTTTGCCGCCGCGTAAGCCTTTCCCCATACCAGCTTGGAGTAGATAATGAGCACCACCAGGGCAACCACGCAGAGGAGGGCCAAGGCGACCACGAAATCCATAAAGGTCAGACCCGCGTAGGAACCGATCATGATATTGGGGGGATCGCCGATGAGTGTGGCGGTACCTCCCACATTGGATGCGAGGACCAGGGGTATCAAAAGGACCAAAGGATTTAAGGTCAGGGAAATGGAAATTTCAATGGCCACGCCCGTCAAAAGCAGCATTGTGGTGACATTATCTAAAAATGCCGAGGAAACGGCGGTAAATATCATGAGATAGACGACTAAGAGAAAGACCTTCCCTTTTGCCAGTTTATATGAGACATAGGCGCACCATTGGAACACGCCCGTATGTTTTAATACGCCCACGATGATCATCATGCCCATGAGCAGAAAAATCACATTCATGTCAATGGAACTGATGGCCCTTTCAAAGGAGAAGATGTGGTATTCCGGCAGGACGGTCCCGATGGTATATGAAATGACGAGCATAAGGGCAGCACCCAGCATTGCCGCCACGGTCCTGTGGAGCAGTTCAAAGGCAATGAGGATATAAGCCAGGATGAAGACGATAGTGGATATCCAGAAGGCAGGACCTAAGACCCGGGGTATGATGACGTCTTCACTGATGTAAAAATGATCATGCTTCTGTGCCAGTTCGGAGCCCTTGAATTCAAGGGACTGGGACTCGAAGCTGGTCTTGTGTACTTCAACGTGAATAGTGGCGGATTTAATGTTGTCCTTTTCCAACTGAAAACGGGACACATATTTTCCGTTATGGGCCGTTATTACGCGGTCAACTTCTTTGCCGTTTACCAGGATCAGCACTTCAGCTTCATCAATGGCTTCTTTATGACTGTCAAGGATAATGCCCGAAATATTGACGGTATCACCTCCGGGAATAACCGCTTTTGGGGGGCCTCCCTTGGCGCCGTGACCACCGGCTGAAACGGGGGAAGCAATAAAAAACAGGGTGAGGCCAATCAACAAGATCAAAGAATGCTTAAGGGCTTGCATTATAGAAATTCCTCCTGAATTCCCGGTAGCTAAATAAGCCGGGATCTAATATTTTGTGTCAAGTCCGCCTTGGTGCGACACTTGTAACAGCCTGTTGACAGCCCTCAGAGTGGCACAAAGGGTATAAGGCTTTATTACATTTCGTACCGGGTCTCGACATGGATTTTTGGACCGCCCATTGAAATAAGCCGGTTTACACCTGATACCAAATGCAGGTTCACGATTCCCCAACTCGACGTTTTGAGTTGCGGTTTCGTTTGCAACTTTCTGATAATATTATATAATTTAAGAATGCTGCCTACTTTGTTTAAGTTGGTTTTGAATGTAACAAAAGGCATTTTACACGTCAAGAAAAAGGTTTTGCAAGACATACACAACAGGTTGACACCCCTGAATCTTCTGTGCTAAATGCTAATTTCGAAAATGATCTCAGAGACCTTTATTATCAAATCTCTTGTTGTTCAGAATATGATTATGCTTTTTTCCCTGGGCATAGTGGTATCTCTGTTAGTACGTTCGTTTGTAAAAAAGAAGACCAAACATGCGATAGTCTTTTCCGTCTGGGTACTTATTGTCTTCTGGTTTTTTAACAGCCCCTTTTTTGGTTTCAGTGTGGTTTATATCAGCCCCGACGGAATTCAATTGACTTATGGGATACTTTCTTTTAAAAAGAACACGGTATTGCCACTTGATGCTCCCTGGAAAATCGAGACCACTTTTTCCGGAATAAGGAAGATAAAAAAGCTCTATTTCCTGAAAATCGCTGATCACAGGAGCATGAAGGTGCGTGGAGTCAAAGATTTCAGACTTCTCCAGGCAATCGGCAGTGCTGTAGATAATATGAAATCTAAGTAAATATATCGAGTGCTTCGCGCAAATGTTTATTATATGGGGTTTGGATTTTCATATTTTTTTAACCGGGTGATTTTTTCACGACAAGTGAAGACACCCAAAAAGGAGGGAAGCCATGAGTAGGAGAATTATCTTTTTGTCCCTGGTACTTTGCCTTTTTGTTGTATGGGGAATTCCGATCACCAAAGCCATTGCCGTAGAGCCGGTTCTTTTAGGGGTGCCCACCTCACTTGGATTTCTTGAAGGAAAAGAGGGCCTTGCCTGTGTAAACATGGCCGTGGACGAAATTAATAAGAGCGGCGGCGTAAAGGTGGGTGCTACCAAACGTCCCTTCAAGGTCGTTGCCATCGACGCCAGGGGGGCTGAACCGGGAGTCCCTGTTGCCGATGTGATCAGGGCGCACAAGAAACTGATTTTGGAAGACAAGGTCAACTTTATTATGTTCGGATCTTTCAGGTCCGAGTGTGCCATTGCCTGTATGGACCTGGTTGGGCAGCACAAGGTACCTATGATTTTGGGAACCGCCATGTCCCCGGCCATGGAGAAAAGGGTAAAAACCGATTACGACAAATATAAATACACATTTCGCGTTTGCCTGAATGCAGTATATCTCATCAAATATTTAGGTGGAACAATGGCACACCTGAATAAAGAGTTTGGTTTTAATAAGGTTTTTATCATGAACCAGGACGTGGCCTGGGCCAGAAAGACGGGCGATCTTATGATCAAGCTCGTTTTCGACAAGATGGGCTGGGAAGTCGTGGGGCGACAGGCCTATCCCACGGGCTCCTCTGATTTTTCATCAGGACTGATGAAGGCCAAGGCCGGAGGCGCCCACGTTATCCTGCCGATATTTGATATGCCCCAGAGTGGAATCCTTGTCAAACAATGGAAGTCCATGCACGTACCTGCCCTGGTAGCAGGCTTTATTTCGCCTTTGGCAGGTCCGGCGGCCTGGAAATCCTTTGACAAAAAGATTGACGGGGCCATGAACTGCATCTTTGAAATCGGTAACGTTCCCTGTACAAAAGTCCCGAAGTCCGTAGAATTTTATGACAAATACAAGAAGAAGTATGGAAAGCCTATTGAGGCGGGTCATTCTCCGGCCCCCGCATACGAGATGGTCTATATCCTGAAAGAGGCCATAGAAAGGGCAGGGACCATAGATAGCGATAAAGTCGTGGCTGAACTGGAAAAAACGGATCGATCGGGTGCCATGGGCCGAATCAAATTCAACGATGGTCATCAGGTTGTGTATGGCCAGGACCCGAATGAGACAGCCCTTGGATGCATGATACAATGGAGAAAGGGGAAGAGAGTTGTTGTTTATCCCAAATCCGTTGCCGAAGGAAAGATTGAACTTCCCGCAGGCCTGAAGTCATTGAAATAAAAAAGTATTTAAGACGTAATGGAAAGCTTTCAATTAATTCAAGTAGAATAAACGGATGCCCGCTTAGGCGGGCATCCGGAAAACCAATCCATTAACAACAGTGTGCAGGCTTTTTCCATGCTTCTTGGAACACTCATTTACGGCTTTATAAACAGTTCTATCCTGGCCCTTATTGCCTTAGGCTTTAACCTGACGTTTGGTATAAGCGGGGTGGCCAATTTTGCCTACGGGGCCATCTATATCTTTTCAGGTTTCATGACATGGATCTTTCTGAACAGCCTCGGTCTTCCTTATGTGCTCTGCGTGATTGTCTCTATTCTTTTCTCCGCGGTCCTCGGTCTACTGACCTATTACCTGATCATTTTGAGGATAAAAGGCATTGCCATCTCAGAAGTCATGGCAACTTTCGGTCTCGGATTAGCTATTATGGAGCTGTTCAGATATTTTAATTTTGTTGGTTTTCGGTATACACTCCCTGTTTTTTATGACGGCAGCATAGCCATTGGAGACGTATATGTGGACCTTCAGCGGATATTCATCGCCCTGATTGCAGTGGGGCTGACATTGTTTCTTTATCTGTTTACCCATCATACAAAAACCGGATTGGCCTTTCGTTCCATTGCCCAGGACGAAAGGACGGCTCTTACTTTTGGCATTGACTCCGACCGTATCGGCGCCCTGAGCATGGCCTTTGGGGCCGGGCTTGCCGCGGTAGCAGCCATTGTGATACTGCCATTGGGTACGATTGCCGTAGAAGGGGGTTACGAAGTATTGATAAATGCCCTGGCGGTATGCATCGTAGGGGGTCTGGGCAGTACGGTAGGGATTCTGGTTGCCAGCGTCCTGATTGGTTTTGCACAGACCTTTACGGCCAATTATCTTGAACCGCACTGGATGATGCTGGTAAGTCTCATTGCCATTGCCATAGTGCTGGTTATCAAACCCTCCGGGCTGTTCAGTCATCAAAAGGAACTTGAGGAGAGGATATAGGTGACGGACTAGTAAAAAGTCCGTCAATCCCGCATAGCGGGAGTGTGAGGGTGGAACCATTTGAATTCACTTCAAATGGCGGGGGAGGGGTAGCCCTCCCTCGCCGAGTAAAAAGGCGCAAAGCGACTTTTTACGAGGTTATCATAGGGAGTTGATGAAAAAGCGTAAAGAAAGAATTGACAGGGGAATAAACGCCCGTTCAAAAGATATCTTTGCCCTGTCTTCGTACCGTGAAATGCTTTACCTCCTGATGCCAAGGGCAATCCCCGTGGTTTTCCTGTTGGTTGTCACTCCCCTGTTCAGCCCCTACTGGCAGGAAATTATTATTTGCACGGCAATATATGCACTCCTTGCCATGAGCTGGGACATGCTCATATCAGCAGGGCTTGTCTCATTGGGACAATCCCTGTTTTTTGGAATCGGATCATATATTGCCGGTGTTCTGAATTATTACTGGGGCTGGTCCCCTTTGTTTACCATACCGGTTGCCACTATCGGAGGAGGTGTTCTCGGTACGGTTGCGCTTCTTCCCGTTCTCAGGCTGAGGGGAATCTATTTTGCCATGGTGACCCTGGTCCTTCCACTTATGTTTTCAAGACTTGTAGAGGCGACTCGTATATTGGGGGGTACGGAGGGTCTCACCGGCCTTACTCCTTTTCCAAACCAATTGACCGCCCTTTATGTTATTCAAATCGCGCTTTTGGCCTCGTTATTCGGTTTTCGAAGAATCATGGATTCAGACTATGGTTTGGTCATCAAAGGTATCAATGACAATGATCGCTCAGTGATGAACGCGGGGCTCAACATATACTGGTATAAGACTCAAGTCCTTTTCTTAGGGGCCGTTATCGGTTCTTTTGCAGGGGCATTTGGGACACATGTGGATATGTTTGCCGGCATGCCCGGATTTGCCCTTGACTATGCCATTATGCCGATAGCGGCGGCAGTAGTGGGCGGCGCGGGAACCTTTGCAGGACCATTATTAGGCGCTTTCATCTTGGTGCCTTTATCCGAACTCTTGAGGGCCTTGGGCGCACTCAGGATAGTATTTTACGGACTTTTTTTGGTTATCTTTGTGGTTGCGTTGCCTGAAGGTATTTTCCATTATATCCAGAGAAAGTATCATCAATTTGAAAGATGGGTTGAGGTAGAATGAATCAGTCACCGTCATTGCTAAAGGTTTCTAATCTGACAAAGTCATTTGGCGGTGTTATGGCCGTCTTAGATGTCAGTTTTGAACTTAAAGAAGGCCAACTCCTGGGTATTATCGGACCCAATGGTTCGGGGAAAACCACCCTGGTAAATCTTATTACCGGCTTTGTAAAGCCTAATTCGGGAAGAATAGAATTCAAGGGTAAGAAAATTACGGGATTAGCCCCCTATAAGATTGTGAGCCTTGGTATTGCACGAACATTTCAAATGGTCAGGCCTTTTTACCAGCTCCCTGCCTTCAAGAAT
>JAIOSR010000328.1 GCA_021107495.1 Desulfobacterales bacterium
AAATTTTCCGCTAACGTTTCCACTGCGGCCCGGCATACCCCTTTTTCATCTAAGAAACGGACATCACGGCCGACAACCATGGCAATGGACTCCCTTGCTTTGGCTAATTTTCCGGATTCAAGGGCATGAATGACCGGTCTTATATGATTGATCAGGTCCCCTATGGCAAGGCATGAATAGCAGACATAGAAATCAAAGCATATGCCTAACACGAAATGAATACGATGAAGGGCAAAACTTACAGCCAGGTAAAGGGCTACAAAGGAGGTCTCAACAATGATTACCAGAAAGAGGCCGCCTGCCCTGCCGCTTCCCCCAAACCTTCTCAAGACTTTCTCTAATAAGGAGATGCTATGTCCGATTATCCTGATGGGATGATATCCGTAACGGGGATCGCCTATGAAAAGGTCAGCAACAAATGCGATAAAAATGATGCATATCAGTTCAATCATGATGTGGGATAACTTCTTTCGTTGTAACTCAGGTTGTCAGGTTCAAGGTTCACGGTTCACGGTTGGTTGCCTTTCTTCATCCGGGTCGATGTTCATCGTTTTTTAACCTTGAACCCTTCATCTAGATCAACTCTTTTGGAGATGATCCCCTTTCGTTAACCTTTGGGCTTACGCATATGGGAAAGAGGAAAGGATTGACATCAATTTATCATTGTCATCGGGTGACCTCAGACCTATGCGGAAAAAGTTATTTTCAAGGCCGGGAAAGTTCCGGCAGTCCCTGACGTAGGCACTATTTTCGAGGAGATAGTGAACAAGATCATCCATGTCTTCCGTTCCGGTCCATTGGCAGAGGATGAAATTGGCCGAACAAGGAAACGGGATGATACCGTCAACTTGTTCAAGTTTCTTGAAAACTCTTTTACGTTCCATAGCGACTTCATGACGGGTCCGGTGCTCATAGTCGGTGCATTCAAGTAGAAGGGGGGCCACCTTATCCGCTATACCATTGACGGTCCATGGCTCTTTTGCCTGTCGCAGGCGCGAAATGATTTTTGAATGACCAACAACACCTCCGATTCTGAGGCCTGCCAGGGCATAAAATTTGGTCAGGGAGTGAACAACAATAATATTGGGTCTTGTCTCTTCGGTCATCAGGCTGTTCTCTGTCCACCTGTCAATAAATTGTATGAATGCTTCATCAATAATGAACGGGTGATCAGGAAACCTGTCTGCAAGTTCCAGGAGCTGTCCTTTTGGAAACAAATTTCCGGTAGGATTATTTGGCCGACCAAGCCAGAGACCATCGCTGTTATTAAGGGCAGCAATCAAGTCATCCATGTCCGGGAAAGAAAAACCCGCATCAGGTGACAACGGGACCCTTGTAACCCCTGATCCGGCTAACACGGATGCCCGTTCATAGTCGTTATAGGACGGGGTTATGACCAGGACCCGTTTCATTCGGAGTAACCTCGGTATTAAGTAGATCATCTCCGTGGAACCGTTCCCTGCAAGAAAGTTTTGGGAAGGTATGCCGAATTTCTCCCGGTAATAATGCGATACGCCGTCTCCTTCAAGAGACGGATATCCCTCAATGGCATTAAGGACCCCTTGCCATTTCTGTTTGACGATTTCAGGAAACCCCAAAGCATTGAGATTGACACTGAAGTCAAGTACGGCCCTTTCCTTCAGGCTGAACCTGGCAAGATCAAGTTCAGGGCTTCCGCCGTGACGGTATTGTAAGCTATTGTTCATTGAAATACCTCAAAATATCCAGACCCATCCTGTATAGCAGAGGATGCTCTCTCCTGGCAAGGCGCATATCATAAGTAGTGTAACCTCCACCATCTCATTGGCCGTCCCTAAAAGATCACCTGTTATTCCATTGAAACGATTTTTTATGCGTAGGCCGAACAACCATGTCTGAAGCCATGCAGCAGCAAAAAGTCCCAGGGCCAAAGGGCCAAAAGGGAGACAAAAGATTATGGATATCAGATGTGAAATGAGCCTGTGCTCAGGGGAAGCCCCTTTGACAAACGGCCCGCCCATGCCATCTTCGGTTCGTGCATAGGGAAGAGTGCATATAAGCTCCACCATCATATTTCTTGAAAGAATGAATATGGCTAAGATCCAGATTGCAGAACCGGAGGAAAGAATCCTTTCAAAAGCGACCCATTTTGCCGACAAGGCCAGGATCAGGGCCAGAACTCCAAAGGTCCCCAATGAAACGTCTTTCATAATGGCAAGCCTTTTTTCCCTGTGCAGAAAACCCCCGATGGAATCTGCCCAGTCAGCCAGACCGTCATAATGCAGGCCTCGCGTCAGCCATATTCCAAGTCCGATCATTACCAGCGCGGCCCCTGCGGGCCACTGTTTGAACGGCAACAGTGTCCAGATAAGGCTTGTGCCATAGAGAATCAGACCCAGCGAAAGGCCTATTACCGGGAACCAGGAAAGAGAGGCGGAAAGATCCTCACTCTCCTTCCACGGCCATGGAATTGCAGTCAGTGTTTTGATGGCAGTTCCCAGGCCCTTGATATGTAATGATGATAGAGGCATAAGTTTTCAGTTTTTAAAAAATTTGTATCTGCTCAATATTTGGTTGAACTCGAATTTATGCACACATTTCTTGAATAACGACCGGCGCGTTCGTCAAGGCATGCGGATCTCTTTTCAAAGAGCCGCATAACCTTGCTGCGGCCCGCATCACGGCGGTCCTCTGTACAATTCGGCTCCGGACAGCCCCTTCAATGATAGCTCCTATTGTGTTTGGCTGTCCCGCCTTTCGGAAGCCGACTTGTTAAGGTATTTGGGGCGTGGCAGATGCATTGTAGAGATAAAAATGCGCCTCTTTGAAAAGAGATCCGCATGCCCCGCCATGATGGACTAACCCCGCTACTTATTGGCCTATTACAAAAATGCTTTTTTCCGTGAATCACACGGCAACGAGCAACAAGCACCCAGCATTTCCACTCACGCACCGGGCTCGATGCCCACTTCTTCAAACGTGGCCATTTCGGTGTATATTTTTACTGCATCTTCTATGATCTGCATGGCCAGGGTCGCCCCGGTTCCTTCACCGAGACGAAGATTCAGATCAAGGATAGGTCGCAGCCCTTCCTTTTCATAGAAGGTTCCATGTCCTTTTTCGGATGATTTGTGGGAAAAAAAGAGATAATCCTTCACCGCCGGGTTAAGGCGCATGGCCACAAGGGCCCCGGCACATGATATAAAACCATCCACCACAGTAATCATGCGCCGGGCCGCGCCCCCTAAAAAAAGACCGCATATGCCGGCAATCTCAAGACCTCCCACTGCCGCGAGTGTCGAAAGCGGATCATCCATGGTCTGCCTGTTTATTTCAAGGGCATTCTTCACGACGTTTACCTTATGCCTCAATCCTTCCTCATCAAGCCCTGTTCCTTTGCCCGTTACGTCGGCCACGTCAGCCGGCAGCAGGGCGGAAAAGATGGCCGAAGAAGGGGTGGTATTTCCGATACCCATGTCTCCTGAGGCGATTATGACGGTCCCGTCATTATATGCCTTTTCAGCCATCTCAATGCCAACGATAATGGCTTTTTCCGCCTCTTCGCGGGTCATTGCCGGTCCTCGGGCAATGTTCCCTGCCGCCCTCCTTACATTTTTCCGCACGAGTCCTTCAGCGTCCTGAAGGTCCTCTTTCATGCCTATGTCGATAACTGATACACCGGCCCCGGCGCTGCGCGCAAGGACATTGATCCCTGCGCCACCGGCCAGAAAATTTTTGACCATTAAGCCGGTCACGTCCTGTGGATAGGCGCTGACCCCTTCCGAGACCACGTCGTGGTCCCCCACGAATACGAAGACCTCTTTTTTTGCAATGGAAGGCCTTTCTTCCTCCCTGATGGCAACTACCCGTGCGGCAATCTCTTCCAACATGCCTAAACTGCCCCTGGGTTTTGTCAGGTTATCAAGGCGTGTCCGTGCCCTTTTCAGCCAGTCTTTTGAAATCGGTTTAATCTGTCTAATGGTTTGTTCATACATCATCATTCCTCCGTTCTTCCATTAAAAAAGCCCCATCCGGCACTCAGACATCTGTGTGCCGGATGGGGCCATGGCAACTCCATCCATCATCATGATCGGCAGGTCTTCTGGCTTACCCGCTCCCGGTTGGTCTTCCCATCCCGTCTATGACGGGGCAGTGACTTTTCATCCGGTATTGAGATCAACCGGAACTTTACCGGGAGTCCTGAAATTTTCAGGGTTCGGGATTACAGCACCGGCCATTGTGCAACGGATTTTCACCGTCTTCCCTTTTCATCCGCCTGGGTATAGGGCATTTCTGATAACCATTTCATGAGTAAGAAATGTGCAACAGAAAACCCCGTCGCGGAAACCGGTCATGGTTTTTAAGGGCGATTCGCCCAGATTGTAGAAAAATAAATAGCCTAATTCAGAAATATTGTCAATAAAATGTTGCCAAGTATTTAGTGCTTTGATAAACTATAAATTAGTATAGATTGTGAAAAATATCTTTAACAGAAAGGGGGTGAGTTTTTTAGGCAATAAGTCTTCGGCAATAACCTGCTTTAAAAGAAAGGAGGCTGGACATGGCTGGAAGCACATACAAGATTATTGAACTGGTAGGGACAAGTGATACCTCATGGGAGGAGGCGGCCAGAACCGCAGTGGATACCGCCGGGGAGAGCCTGAAGGATCTCAGGATTGCGGAAGTAACCAAACTGGATGTTACCATTGAGAATGGCAAGCTAACCAGTTATCGCGCAAGGATAAATGTCTCTTTCAAGTACGTGAAATAGGATTTCATGTCCTGGCTTTTTTCGATGAGCCCGTCCGAGCGGGCTCAATTGCAATACCCGCGGCGGGCGCAGCTCATCGGAATCGGGAAATGCTTTACGAATTACCCTTCCTGAAAATCACCAGATGTCTTATTGAATCGTTTCCCGGCAGCCTGTAGGGAACGGTTTTATAAAGGACGAGTCCATGCTCGTGGATGACGTCTGATCCCTCCTTGAGCACTTTTTCAAGCTGACTTCCCTTAAAAGTCAAAATCAGGCCCCCGGTTTTAAGATGCGGTGCACACCATGTCAAGGTTTGTGGCAAGTCCGCAAGGGCCCTTGCAGTAATGATATCATATCCTTCTGACCGCAAAAGGGCCCCGTCCTTTTCTATCCGGCCTCTTATGATCTCTATGTCATCAAGATTGGTGATTCGGGTTACCTGCTTAAGGAAACTGACCCTTTTAGACTTGGCTTCCATGAGATGCATCTTGAGACCGGGTCTTAAAATTTTTAAAGGGATCGCCGGAAAGCCCGCGCCCGAACCCACGTCAAGGAGGTTACCCTCTTCAGGCAGGTAAGGAGATGGTATGAGGGAGTCTATGAGAAGTTCTCTGAGTATCCTTTCCCGGGAGGTCAGACCCGTCAGGTTTATCTTCTTATTCCACTCCCACAATTCGTGCAGATAGATATTGATGAGATGAATCTGAGGTGTTGTAAGTGTTGCGCCATAATCAAGGGCACATGATCTTATGAGGTCATTTTCTTGTTTCTGCAAAATTTAGACAATCACTCGTCTTTTTATTATACCCATGGCTTCTTCAGGCGTATCCACCACACTGAAAATATCCAGGTCCGTGTCTAAAATGGTGTTTTCCTTAAGAAGGGTTTCCCTGAACCAGTCCAGAAGACCTTTCCAGTACCCGGAGTCTATGAGGATCACGGGAAAAGACCTGATCCTTTTAGTCTGAATCAGGGTCAGGGCCTCGAAGAGTTCGTCAAGGGTCCCGAACCCACCCGGCATGATAACATAGGCCACCGCATATTTCACGAACATGACCTTTCTTATGAAGAAGTATCTGAAGTCAAGCCGGATGTTGGCGTACTCATTGGGTTTCTGTTCCTCGGGAAGATGAATGTGGAGCCCGACCGATTTGGCTCCCGCCTCTGTGGCCCCTTTGTTTGCGGCTTCCATGACACCGGGACCTCCACCGGAAATAACATTAAATCCATTCTCACCCAACAGACGCGCCATAGTGAGTGTAGCTTTATAGGAAGGACTTTCCGGTTTTGCCCGCGATGAGCCAAAAATGGTCACGGCAGGGTGGCTTTCCGGCATGACTTCAAAGCCATCCACGAATTCCGCCATAAAACGCCACATCCTCCAGGAATCTTTCAATGTAAGATCGTCAACCAGATACTGATTTTCAGGCATGTTGTTTGTCCTTTCTCGATAGATGGATCAGGTGTAGTTGATCGCAAGGCAAGAATTTATTTGATTTTTCCAGCTTTATTGTTTAGCTTTCTGGCAACAACTGATTTTTATAATAGATTCAGGAAATAAACGTGTCAAGAAATAGTCGTCTTCTCAGACGGATAAGCGCTAAAGTATTACATGAAAGCGGGTTATGGAACTCCGATCAATAACCAAAAAAAATTTCTTCTTGAATCCGGCCAATCTAAAAAGGCCCTGGCGTGAAGATTATCTGGCCATGTTTTCCAGCCAGTGGCAAGGCGTTACCACTGATCCGGACTTGATGATGATTCCCATTGACGATCATCTCGTTCACAGGGGTGATGGCGTATTTGAGGTGATGCGGTGTGTCAGTGGCCAAATATACCAGATGGAGGGGCATCTTCAACGTCTTGATCGTTCGGCAAAGGCCATTTCATTGAATTTGCCTTCGGATTATGGGCGTATTCGGGAACTGATCGGGAAGCTGGTGGTTACAGGAGGGGAGAGGGATTGTATCATCAAGGTCATACTCTCAAGGGGGCCGGGCGGTTTCGGGATAAGTCCCTTTGAGAGCCCTTTATCCCATATGTATATCAATGTTATCCGTTTTCGAAATTTGCCGGACGAATATTACGAAGACGGCATTCCTCTTGTTACCAGCAGTATCCCCATCAAGAAATCGTTCTTTGCCAATATAAAGTCATGTAATTATCTGCCCAACGTCCTGATGAAAATGGAGGCTATTGAGGCCGGCTGTAAATATTCCGTGGGTCTGGACGAAGACGGCTTTTTAGCCGAAGGATCGACCGAAAATGTTGGAATCTTATCGGCAGATCATGTCTTGAAATTTCCAGGATTTGAAAGGACCCTGTCGGGTATAACGGTTAATCGTGTCTTCCAGTTGGCGGATCAACTTGTGAAAGAAGACTTGATAAGGGGTGTAGAATTTGCAAGAATATCACTTGAAGAGGCATATCAGGCCGAAGAGATGTTCCTTACCGGGACCTCATTGGGTGTCCTTCCGGTGGTGATCTATGATGGGAAACGCATCGGTCAGGGTAAACCCGGCCGGGTCTATGCAAGGTTATCGGGTCTCTTGTGGAAAGATATGACGGAAAACCGGGATGTGCTTACAAGAATCGATTGGGAACCGGGGGATTCTGTCTAAACGTTTGTATAATTTAAATGCGGAGGTAATATTATGGAACGTGTTGCAAGGATTTCAGAGATTATAGCCGCCTCGCCCTTGGGTTTTGATGATGCTATCAAGGTGGGCTTTGAAAGGGCCAGTAAAACTCTGAGGGGTATTACAGGGCTCAGGGTTCTTGAACAGAGGGTCTCTGTTGAAGCCGGTGAAATCAAGGAATACCGAGTAAGGTGCGAAGTTATCTTTGTGCTTGAAGGTTAAAACGGGTAAGAGTTGAAAATATGGCGATGATAAAGTTTAGAAGAGAGCGTTGCAAGGGTTGTGGACTGTGCGTGTTGGCTTGTCCCAAAAACCTTCTTATGGTAAGTTCGAAAATAAACCGGTCAGGGTACCCTGTGGCTAAAATTGATGATATGAAATCATGCACGGGCTGTGCCCTTTGCGCGGAAATGTGCCCGGACGTGGTGATTACGGTCTTTAAATAACAGGTGCCTGAAGTGAGTACTTGAGACTCGCTTGAGACCCGTTTGCTTCAACGCGCTAATAATGTAAAAAAATCAAGGAGAAGAACATTGGCAGAAGCTGAGTTTATTAAAGGAAATGAAGCCATAGCCATGGGGGCCATTGAGGCCGGGTGCCGTTTCTATTTTGGTTATCCGATTACCCCTCAGAATGACATCCCGGAGTACATGTCCAGGCATCTTCCCGATGTGGGCGGGACGTTCATTCAGGCTGAAAGCGAGATCGCCTCTATAAATATGCTGTTGGGGGCAAGTTCAACAGGGGCTAGGGCCATGACCTCTTCTTCGAGTCCCGGGATTTCCCTGAAACAGGAGGGCATATCTTATATGTGCGGCAGCCAGATTCCCGGCGTGATAGTCAATATGAGCAGGAGCGGACCGGGTCTGGGAGGTATTGACCCTTCGCAGGGGGATTATTTTCAGGCGACACGGGGGGGCGGCCACGGGGACTACAGGACCATTGTATTGGCGCCGCATTCGGTTCAGGAGAATTACGACCTGACCATGAAGGCATTTGACCTGGCCGATAAGTACCGGAACCCGGTCTTGATTCTGGGTGATGCACTTTTAGGCCAGATGAAGGAACCGATAAGAAGACGGAAATACAGAAAAAAGGAGTTTCCCAAGGACTGGACCATGACCGGCGCCAAAGGGAGGGAAAAAAGACTTATAAAGTCCCTTTATCTTTCCGAAGGGGAGCTTACGGATCACAATTGGATGCTGAACAAGAAATACCAGAGCATGAAGCGGGAAATCATGTTCGAGACGCAGTTTATGGAAGGGGCTAAGCTTGTTGTAGTGGCCTTCGGTTCCGTTGCAAGGATCTTGAAATCCACCGTTCAAATGGCAAGAGACAGGGGTATGAAGGTAGGGTTATTCCGACCCATCACGCTGTTCCCGTTTCCCTATGCCGCATTAGATAAAATCTCTCACTCTATCAAGAACTTTATGGCCTTGGAGCTGAACACGGGCCAGATGCTGGAGGACCTGAAGCTTTCCGTTGGTCACAAAAAGAATCAAGTGGATTTTTATGGGCGTCCTCCCGGCTCCATTCCGTCTCCTGACGAGCTCTTTAATGAGATCAAAAAGATTTATAAAAAGAGGATCGGATAAATGAAACAGACATTCAAACGTCCAAAGGCCCTGGTAGATATCCCCTCTCATTTCTGCCCCGGCTGTCACCACGGGATCATTCACAGACTGGTAGCCGAGTGTATTGACTTATATGGAGTGAGGGAAAAGACAATAGGCGTTGCCTCTGTGGGGTGTTCCGTGTTTCTTTATGATTATTTCAACGCTGACGTGGTTGAAGCCCCCCATGGCAGGGCTCCCGCCGTGGCAACCGGGGTAAAGAGGGCCCGTCCTGATAATTTTGTGTTTACCTATCAGGGAGATGGTGACCTGGCCGCCATAGGGACTGCAGAAATTATACATGCGGCAAACCGGGGCGAGCAAATTACCGTGATCTTTGTGAACAACACGGTTTTTGGCATGACAGGGGGGCAGATGGCTCCTACAACCATGTCCGGGCAGGAAACAACTACCACTCCATTCGGTAGGGATCTGAAAACAAACGGTTTCCCAATCAAGATGAGCGAACTCCTGACGGAGTTGCCGGGAAGCACCTTTGTGGCCAGGGCGGCGGTTAACAATTCCAAGAACCTTATGAAAGCCAAGAAGTTATTGAAAAGGGCCTTTGAGGTCCAGATCAATGGGGAAGGATTCAGCTTTGTGGAGTTTCTGTCCGCATGCCCTACCAACTGGAAGATGACCCCGAAGCAGGCCACAGAAAGGGTTCAAGAGGAAATGATTCCATATTTTCCATTAGGGGTTTTCAAAGGGGGACAGGAGTAATGTATTTTGATTGTATCATAGCAGGATTCGGTGGACAGGGCGTCATGCTGATGGGCAATATCCTTGCATATGCAGCCATGGCAGAAAAGAAAAAGGCGACCTATATGCCTGTTTACGGTGTGGAAATGAGAGGAGGAACAGCCAACTGCACAGTGGTAGTTTCCGACGGCGAAATCGGATCTCCCATCATACAAAGGCCGATGACAGCCATTGTGATGAACCTCCCGTCATTGGAAAAGTTCGGGCCCAGGGTCAAGAAGGGTGGTCTACTCGTGGTGAATGCGTCCCTGGTCCCCGAGAAGGAAGTGCAATTTAAGGGAATTAAGTGTCTCATGATCCCAAGCAGGGACCTTGCCTTAGAGGTCGGCAACGAAAGATTGGCCAATATGGTGGTCTTGGGAGCGACAGTCCGGAAGAGCGGAGTGGTGGACCTGAAATCACTGAAAAAGGCCCTTTATCCTGCCCTTGACCGCAGATATCATAAAATGATAGATGTAAACATCAAGGCCATGGAGAGGGGTGCGCGATTTGTGACTGAAGGAGTATAAAATCGCGCTGCGATTTTATCAGAGAATACGGAACGATCAGACCGTGTCGGCGGTTTCCGGCAACACGGTTGCCTTGGTCCGGATAAAAAAACATACAGGAAGAATCTTATGGAAGAAAAAAAAGAACGAGCAAGCGAACCTGATGCATATGAAGACTTTTTGAGTGACATCAGCGAGCAGTTTTCAAGGAAGGATGAAGAAAAGCATTTCCTGGACAGCATTGGAGCCGAAGCACCAAAGGAGGATATCCAGGTCAATGTGGGCGAGCGCTTTAGGTCCGTGAGGGAAAGCCGTAGCCTGAGCCTTCAGGACGTTTCCCAGCGGACCGATATGGATGTTTCCCTTTTGAAGCAAATAGAGGACGGGACCATTGCTCCTCCTTTAGGCGTGGTCATAAAACTGGCCAAGGCCCTTGAGATGAAGATCGGTTATTTTATCTCCGGTGAGGAAGACCGGCCCTTTACCATCGTCCGGCGGGATGACGGGAAGGTTATATCCAGATACGATTCTAAAAAGGGAAAACATTATGGCTATGAATACGTATCCTTAGCCCCACACAAAAAAGATCGGCATATGGAGCCCTTCCTGGTGACCCTTGAACCCGCGGCTACAGAGGAAGAAAGATCGACCCATGACGGGCAGGAATTTATTTACGTGCTCACCGGGGCCATGGAGGTTCGTCTTGGCGAAGAGATCCATATCCTCGAACCAGGGGACGCAATTTACTACGATTCAACAGTCCCCCATCTGGTTAAATGCCATGGTGATAAGGAGACGAGGATTTTAGCCGTGCTTTATGCTGAAAGATAAGTTCACAATAAATTCGGGTTCTACACCTAAGGAAGACGGCTTTAATACGGATTTTTTGAAGGGTTGCGCTGAAAGGTGATAATGTACCATGATCGTATTTGATTTAGAATGTTCGCAGTCGCATATGTTTGAAGGCTGGTTTGACAGCTTAGAGGCATTTCAAGAGCAAAACGCCAAAGAAATGATAATCTGTCCCTATTGTAACGATACCGATATTCGAAAGATCATGTCTCCGGTGTCCGTGAAAAAATCGAACCCTGAAAAGCAGGTCAAATCCGGGCACATCGATTATCAAAGGCTTGCAAGGGAAGTTGTCGATTATGTCAACAAAAACTTTGAGGATGTGGGCTCAAAATTTACCGCAGAGGCCCTGAAGATTCATTATGGGGTCGGCGAAAAACGAAGCATCAGGGGTTCGGCCACTTCCGATGAGGAGGAGACAATGAAAGAAGAGGGTATTGAGTTTTTTAAGTTGCCTTTGCCTAAGACGGAGGACGACAAGGACAAGAAGAATTAGTAGATTCCCGCCTCACATCCGGCAGCAATAGTCTTTCCCAACTCTTCGCATTTTTTTAGTCTCTCCTGATCAAGCTCTCCCCTGGCCAAAACAGGCTCATAGACTTTTTTGAATTGATATCCTATGCAGATACGCTCTATAGCGTTCAAGGCCCCTGTGCCGTCATTTCCGGCACTGATAAAGGTCACATAGGGTTTTTTGAAAATTTCCTTTTTCCCTTGAGCCTCGTTATAGGTACGGTCAAAAAAATCTTTGATAATGCCGGACATATATCCGAAATATTCCGGTGATCCGATAACCAGGCCGTCACATTCCAGAAGGTCCTCAAGTGTCGCCTCCCCTGCGTTTTTCAGGGAAACCGTCACTCCTTCGATGGATGAAGCCCCTCTGGCGACATTTTCGGCCATTTTACGGGTGTGGCCGGTTTGGGAGTGGTAGACTATAAGAATTTTACACATTTTATCAGAAGGATTTTCTTTAAGCAGGGGGTTCTTTTGCACCGTCAAGAATCCTCCGCATTCTCTTTTGTTCGGCCCTCACCTTCCGAAGGCGATCTTTCAACTCTTCCTTTTTTTCAGAATATGAACTCTCAACCTGTTGCTCAAGTCTTTCCACCTCCTGCTGAAGGCGGTACAGGTCCCTTGCTATTATCCGGATAGACATGGCTCTCTTTCACCTGTCATCACATCAAGTTAGGCCGATCTCTTCATTTTCAGCCAAGTGGGCCAATGATTCCGGGCTGAAAGTCAGTTTTTTGAAGAGCTTTTTTTCAACTTTTTTGCAGAGTTCGAAATTTATTCGAATGGCCCGGCAAATACCTTCCTTATCTCTTCCATATCGATCGAGGATATATGCCAGCCGGTCTTCAAGACTCACTATCCCGTCATGATTAACCCGCTTGTCCGAATAATAGACAATTTCTTTTTCAGAATAATCCCCATTCGGATTATGGCTTTTCAGCCTGACATGCTCTGCCACAATACTCGCGGTTTCATCAAGGTGATTTTCAAGGCAAATCTGTCTTCCGATTTCGGAATGGTCCCGGCCGGTCCCAAGAGAGCTCGTCTTTCCAATGTCATGAAGGAGTGCCCCTGCAACGACCTTTTCAATAGAGATATCAAGACCGGCATTCCTAAGCCCTACGGTAATCACATGAGCCACTTTTGTGACAACAATGGAGTGGGCCTTAATATTTTCCAGCATTTGGTACTTATCCATGAGTTCAAAGCAGGTTTCGATAGATGGAATCATGTTACCCCAGGTTCATGGTTGAAGGGTTCACGGTTAACTGATGGGTGGATCTCACCCATGTAAAAAAATACAATATTCCCGGATTTTACAAAGGGCTAAAATGTTAAAACTGATGAAGCCTGAACTGTAAGCCTGGAAAGCTGAATTGTTAAGAATCATTTTAATAGCCTACGTGTAAGGAGAATATCAGGTCACCATTTTTCATTCAAGTGAAAAGCTAAAGAAACCTTTATACTGAAACGGCCAAAGGGGTGTTGACAAAGTCCGGGCTTTTCGCTAAATTCATAGGCTGATAATCCCGGCCCGTAATCCGGGTTCAGCGAACCGTTGGCCTGAAAAATGTGGGGTTCAAGCGGTCCCTCTTGCGCCCTAAAAAGGAGTGCAGCCATTTCCGACTTCTCGCAAAACAGCGGTCAGATAACGACTTTTCACATTCTCCGGCAGGACAGAAAGCATCTGAAGTCCCAGCTCAGGCTCCACTCCAAGTGGAAAAAGACGGTCCTGATTATCCCTGCCCTTGCCTCGGAATACACTGATCCGGCAAATCTTCCTATCTTCCAGAATCTCCTCAGACAGTTGAGGAGTGTTACCTATTTGTCGAGCATTATCTTCGGTCTGGATCGTGCCACCGAGAAAGAAGCCTTTCAACTGCGAGATATGCTAAAGTCTTCCGGCATAAAAAACAGTTTGATCCAGTGGAACGATGGTCCCGGATTCAGCGACATCTACAGACAATTGAACGAGTCAGGATTCAATATAAACGAGCCCGGCAAGGGCAAGAACATGTTCCTCAGCTTTGGTTTGGCCATAGCCTTGGGTGCAGAATCCATAGGGTTGATTGATGCGGATATCCGGTCCTTTAAACGGGCCCAATTAGACCGGCTTTTTTATCCCGTGGTCGCCCTGAACTACGATTTCTCAAAGGCATACTATTCCAGGATCGCGGACAGAGACATCTATGGCAGGGTAAAAAGGCTCCTTCTCGACCCCCTCCTGCTTTCACTAAAGAGGAAATTTGCGGAAAGCAAAGAGGAGAAAATGCTGCGTCTTGTTGATTTTCTTCTTGGCTTTCATTATCAGCTTTCCGGCGAAGTGGCATTCCATGTGGACCTCTTGAAAAGGATGCGATTTGCTACTAATTGGGGTGTAGAGATATTTACCCTGATTGAGGTTTATCGAAAGGCATCTTCCCCTGCACAGGTCATGTTTTCCGAGGGCCCTTTTGATCACAAGCATCAGCACGCATCGCCGAAAGACAGGACTAAAGGCCTCAATCGAATGGCAATTGATATTGTCACCACCTTGATGAATGCCCTGATCATAGAAGAGGGCCTTGAGATATCCGACACATTTTTCCGGGATTTATCCGTGACCTACCAGGCCGTGGCAGAAGAGCAGATCAAAAAATATTCGGATGATGCCAGCTTCAGCAATCTCATTCACGACCGGGATTCCGAGGAATATATGGTCAGGAACGTGTTCCGAAATTCCATACTTCATGCGGGTGAAGTCCTTACCTCGCCGTACAGGATGACGGAGCGTTTCCTTAGATTTGTCAACTCCCATTCCGAATTCAAACGTTTTCTCGATGACGGGCTTGCCGAAGTCATCTTAAGGGTTGAGCGCCAGACGGAACAGAGCGTGTTCGAAACGCCCCAGACGGTTTCGTGGGAGCGTGTATCCAATAAGCTTCCCCGGATTTTTTTTGATATTGTTGAAGTGATGGAGAGCGAAAAAAGACGCTTTTCTTAAAATGGGAAAGGCCCATGACTGAAGTGTCAGCGGCCTTTTTTTTGACAGGATTAACGGGATGGACTGGATTAATTTAATCTTGTAAATCAGAGTATATATCCTGTTTTGATAAAATTTATCATTGGACTGTTCACATTCCCATAATTGAAATTTTATGAATTTAGCGTAATAGCTCAATATGTTGCGGCAGCATAAAAGGCTTACGCCTGCTTGCCATCGCCGGGCACTGGCGGGCAGGCCGTAAGGGTTTTAGGTAAGATCTCAATAAATATGGGTAAGTGCCTT
>JAIOSR010000481.1 GCA_021107495.1 Desulfobacterales bacterium
GGGTGCGGCACCTGCGTTACCGTCTGTCTTACGGGCGGTGAAAGAGAGGCATGGTCTTTAGCCAGGGAACTTGCCAACGGAAAATACTTGGATGGCCGGCAGCCGGAATTCAACGTGGAAACAGTTGAGCGCCAATGTGAAGCAGATTTGGTCAAGACATATTTCGAAGTACCGGCTGGGACGGATGCCATATTGTCCATGGCATGCGGGGCCGGGGTCCAAACCGTTGCAGCCGTCTACAGTGAATTGCCGGTTATCCCGGCCCTCAATACGACCTTTCTGGGAGCCCTTGACGAACCGGGGATCTGGAGCGAGAGATGCCAGGGGTGCGGGAATTGCGTCCTTGCCTACACAGCGGGCATATGCCCTGTGGCACGCTGCGCCAAGCGGCTTTTTAACGGGCCGTGCGGAGGATCATCCAATGGGAAATGCGAAATAGGCGGGGATGTGGACTGCGCCTGGCAATTGATCATTGATCGTCTGAAGGCCCGGGGGAGAATGGAGGACTATGAAAAGATTCATCCACCGAAAGACTGGTCCGCGGGCCGTTCGGGTGGTCCTCGAAAAATGACTAAAATCATAAAAAACGGTTAATCCCTAACACCCAAAAAATCTCATTCTATTTCTTAACCTTTTCCCATTTGTAATCTATGAGTTCGGTCAAAACGCCATTAAGTTTTTTTGGATGAATGAATGCAAACTCGCAATCATGAAAAGGCCTGGCGATTTCACCCCTTGAATCCGGTATAAAAGGATAGTCCTTTTCCTTCAATTCATCAACGGCCTTTCGAGTGTTGTCCACATTAAAACTGACAAGCATAAAACCTTCGCCGTTTTTTTCTATATACCTGGCCACGTCTCCGTCCGGGGTGGTCGATTCCATCAACTCGAAACCCACCTCGCCAACCATGTATCTTGCCACGTTTATCTTTTCCGGCTCATCAACATAGGCGTCATCAGGACCGGTTTTACCCAACATGGGTTCCCATATTTTTTTTGCCGCCTCTAAATCTTTAACGGCAATGCATATATGATCAATCTTGTTTATTTTCATTTTTATCTACCCTTAAAACCTGCCAAGCACATTTCGGCCAATAATCATCTTTTCTATTTCTTTGGCGCCTTCATAGATTTCCAGGACCTTGGCTGAGCGGTAGAAGCGCTCTACATCCTGGTCGTTAAAGTACCCGTACCCCCCATGCAGTTGAAGTGCCTCGTCCACAACCTCCACTGCCATGCGACCTGAAAACAACTTGGCCATGGCCGTGGTATTTGAGTCCCCTTTGCCGTGGTCAAGCAGGGAACATGCCTTGTGTGTAAGGGTACGGGCGAGTTCTATCTTGGTGGCCATCTCGGCTATCTTGAACTGGGTGGACTGGAAAGAGGCGATTTTTTGTCCGAACTGCTCACGGCTCCTGACATGTTTTATAGCAAGGTCAAGGGCCCCCTGTGCAAGCCCGACGCCGTGGGCGGCAACGTAGGCGCGGGACCGGTCAAAAAACTGCATCAACTGGTAAAACCCTTTTCTTCTCTCACCAACCAGGTTTTCCTTGGGGACTCTCAGGTCTGAAAAAAAGATGTTGGCAGTGTCAGAGGCCCTGAGCCCCATTTTCCCGTGCATTTTATCCGCGTCGTACCCCGGTCTGTCCGTCTCCACCACCAGGATTGAGTGCCTGTCGGACCTGGATTTTTCTTCCGGGTTCGTGAGGCAGAATACGAGCATAAAATCGGATACAGAGCCGTTTCCGATCATCACCTTGTTTCCGTTTATGACATATTCATCACCATTTTCAACGGCACTGGTGGAAGCAGAAGACGTGTCGCTTCCGGCATCCGGTTCTGTTATGGCAAAACCCATTATTGCATGTCCATTGGCCAGGGGAGGCAGATATCTCTTTTTTTGATCTTCCGAGCCAAACAGCAGGAAGATCTCGGAACCGAAGGTGACGGAGCAGAACTGTTGACCAAGACCCGGGTCCACCTTCCAGAATTCTTCCAGTATAAGGGCATGCTCCAGGAAACCCAACCCGGTCCCGCCGTATTCCTCGTCTATGAACGCCCCGATGAATCCGAGTTCTCCGCCCTTCTTTATCAGGGCCTCAGGGTATTCTTCATTAAGATCACAGTCCCTTGCGATGTCTCTGAATTCGCCCTCTGCAAATTCCCGGGCCGCTTTTCGGATGTCCTGTTGTTCTTTTGAAAGTTCAAAATCCATTTTTCTTATAAGTGATTTTTTTGACAGGATTAACAGAAAATTCAGGATTAAAAACATGTCAACTCATCCTGTAAATTCTGTAAGTTCTCAATAAATTTGCATAAATTAAAGCTCGGCCTCTTCTCTGGATTCCCGCCTACGCGGGAACCCTGCAATTAAAAGCCTTATCTAAATCCAATGATTTCCTGGATTGATACAATGAAACTTAACCTAGTTTGTGCCCTTGAAACAGAATCTTGTTTATCATGTTATCCTGTCAGAATCATTTTCCTTTATTCCCCGGTTTTGCCGGTCATTTCTTTCAAAATATTCTCCAGTTTGTCAAGCTCCTTTCCGTATTCGGCCCATTTCCCCTGTTTCAGATAGGCCTTGGCTTTGTTGTAGTGTCCCATTGCCCGTTCTCCCAAATTTGCACCTCCCGGCGTTGCAGACACAGAAGGGGAAGCCAGGTGTTCCTGGGACATTTCCTGCTCCAGTATAGCACTCAGGGCCTTGTCCAGCTTATCCTCCATGATCACGCGGTTGCTGAAGGCCACAATCACCCTTTTCAGCTCCGGTAAGGCCGCGAGCTTTGCTCTGTCTTGTCCGTATGGAGCCTGTCTCCCCGTAGCCTTTCCAATACCCCTTTGTTGAGGTTGCGCCGTTGCCTGAGATTCGGACTGTTCCTGTCTTGCTTCCAAATAAATCGGTTCCACATAGATAAATGAACCGCTCACGGGAATGGCTAAGAGATTGCCTCTGATGACCCTGGAACCCTTCTGGCCCCACAGGCTCAA
>JAIOSR010000485.1 GCA_021107495.1 Desulfobacterales bacterium
CCGTATGGCCTCCCTGGAAAGGTCCTTTTCCTCATAAACAATAATATTCAGGACATCATGTCCTCCGACCGTGTAGTCGATGCCTGCGCCACCCTTTACGCCGGGCTTTTGTGCAAGGTATTCGGATGCGGAGAAGTGCGGGGTAGCCTTGATAACATTCCTCAGGCCGGGATCAATAAAATGGTCTTTTCTGGCCTTCTTGATCTCTTCAAGTTTTGCGAGAGCCTCTTTATCAAGACCTTTCTGGCTACTATTTTTTACCGTTGTAACATTGACCACATCTCGTCCCACCAAACCGCCACAGGCGCTTATGAAGGGGGATAAAGCAAGACTGAGAATCAAAATGAAAAGGGAAAGAATCCTCATGTAAACCTCTTTCAAAAATATTTCCGAATGCCTCAACGGACGCCGGTCGTTATTCCAGAGATGTCTGCATAAATTCGAACTCCCCCCAAAGATTGAGCAGGTACGGTGAAACCCTGCCGCTGAAATTTTGTGTCCTCCTGATGGGGGATACCGCCGAGGCAAATGCAGGGTACACAAAACATATAATCATAATTTTGTAAAGACAAAAAAGCAAGAACAAACCACAGCATTCAATGATAATGTCGAAGTGGGAGTAGAACCGGGTGTGGTGGAAGGATTACTCTCCCATATGGGGTCATAACCTACTGTGCAGGGTACCAATTAAAGATCATTTGGCGAACCGATCCTTCCCAGGACGGCTGAAGCAGCCGCCAAGGCCGGACTCGATAGATATACCTCACTTTTCGGATGCCCCATACGGCCTACAAAATTCCTGTTTGTGGTTGAAAGTGCCCTCTCCCCCTCTGCCAAAACCCCCATGTGACCTCCAAGGCACGGGCCACAGCAGGGCGGACCGATGACCGCTCCCGCATCCAGAAGGATTTCAATAATTCCCTCCTGAATCGCCTGTTTATAAATGAGGGGGGATCCGGGGATCACTATCAGGCGAGTACCACTGGCCACGGTTCGGCCTTTCAGCAGTTTTGCCGCTACCCTCAGATCCTCAATCCGCCCGTTGGTGCATGACCCGATAAAGACCTGGTCCAAGGGGACATGATCCAGTTGGGAGACGGGATGGACATTGTCGGGTGAATGGGGAAGGGCAACCTGGGGCTCCATATGATCCACATTTATAATAATTATCCTTTCATAGACGGCTTCCCTGTCGCTTGCCAAGTATTGGGCTTCACGCGAGGACCGTTGGGACACATAGGCGCGGGTTATGTCATCCGGTTCGAAAATGCCGCTCTTTGCGCCCGCCTCTACGACCATGTTGGCCATGGTAAAGCGTTGGTCCATGGAGAGTTTACTGACAACCTCGCCTGAAAACTCCAGGGCCTTATAACGAGCCCCATCCACACCCAACTGTCCCAATGTGTGAAGAATAAGGTCCTTTCCGCCGACCCATGGCCTCAACCGGCCTTCGTATACCAGTTTCATGGTCGCAGGAACTTTAAGCCAGGTCCTGCCGGTAGCCATGATTGCGCCCAGGTCCGTACTCCCTACACCTGCGGAAAAGGCACCCAGGGCACCGTAGGTACATGTGTGGCTATCCGCTCCGATGACCAGGTCACCGGGCAAGACCAGACCTTTTTCCGGAAGGATCACGTGTTCGATGCCGGAATCTCCCGGTTCAAAATAGTGCTTGATGGAATGGCGACGGGCAAATTCCATCATGATTTTTGCCTGCTGCGCCGAAGGGATATCCTTGTTAGGGACAAAATGATCCGGGACAAGGGCAATCTTTTCCGGATCAAAGACCCGTTTTGCTCCCAACTCTTCAAACACACCAAAGGCCAGGGGTGCCGTGATGTCGTTTGCCAGGGCAAGGTCTACCTTGACCTCTATCAATTCACCCGGACTCACTGCATCCTTTTCAGCGTGCGAAGCCAGGATTTTTTCCGTGATGGTCATGCCTGTCGCCATTTTTTTCATCCTTATCTTATCAAAGATTCCTTTCCTCAGGAACTAACGAGGGGTTTCTTTTCATGTATTCAAGTCGATTTAGACCGTTTATATATGCCTTGGCACTGGCCGTTATGATGTCCGGGTCACCGCCCTTGCCAAGGGCTACCAGACCGTTTTCCTTAAGACGCACTATCACTTCCCCCTGTGCATCCATTCCCCCGCTGATGGCGTTCACGGAAAAACGAAGCAGTTCGGATCGGGTGCCGGTCATCTTGGCAATGGTATTGAACGTTGCGTCAATAGGACCCACACCAAATCCTGCATTCTGGGCCTCCTGACCACGGATCCACAATTTGACCGTTGCAGTGGGTACGGCAACCGTGCCGCTTACCACATTGAGATACTCCAGACGGTATACGTCCGGGACACGCAGGATTTCTTCGGCCAATAGGACCTCGATATCTTCATCTAAAATCTCTTTCCGCTTATCGGCCAGGTCCTTGAATTTTTCAAACAGCCGGTTCAGCTCTTCCTCGGTCAGGTCATAGCCCAATTCCCCCAGTTTTTGTTTAAAGGCGTGTCTCCCCGAATGTTTGCCTAACACGAGACGGTTGCTGACAAGACCTACCGTCTCCGGTTGCATGATCTCGTAGGTCATCCTGTTTTTGAGTACACCGTCCTGATGGATGCCCGCCTCATGGGCAAAGGCATTGGCGCCCACGACGGCCTTGTTGGGCTGCACCACAATTCCCGTAGTCATGCTCACCAATCGGCTGGTGGGATAAATCTCCCGCGTATTGATGCCGGTGGTAAGCGCCACATGTTCTTTGCGGGTATAAAGTCCCATTACCAGCTCTTCAAGGGATGTATTTCCTGCTCTTTCGCCGATCCCGTTTATGGTGACCTCGGCCTGGCGCGCGCCGGCCTTTAGGCCTGCTAAGGTGTTTGCCGTTGCAAGGCCAAGGTCGTCGTGGCAGTGGACGCTCAACACGGTGCTGTGAATGTTAGATGTATTCTCCAGGATGTAGGAAATAAGCTCTTCGAATTCATCGGGCATTGCATAGCCCACGGTGTCTGGAAGATTCACGGTGGTGGCGCCGGCCCCGATGACTGCCTCGAATATCCGGCAGAGAAAATCCCGGTTACTGCGCGAACCGTCTTCGGCGGAAAATTCCACATTGTCCGTAAATTTTTTGGCATGGCGGACCGCTTCGACCGCCGCCTCGACCACCTGATCACGGGTCATTTTCAGTTTGTGCTCCATATGAATATCGGAAGTGGCGATAAAGGTATGAATTCTGGGATGAACGGCTTCACGTATTGCATCCCAGGCGAGATCAATGTCGGCCCTTGAGGCCCTGGCTAAGGCGGTCACCTGGGTATGCTTTATCTTTTCTGAAATCAGTTTGACGGCCTCAAAATCGCCTGCTGATGCAGCGGGAAAGCCTGCTTCAATAGCATCCACTCCCAGTTTTTCCAACTGCCTTGAGAGACGCAGTTTTTCGGCCGCATTCATGCTGGCGCCCGGTGATTGCTCACCGTCCCTGAGTGTTGTATCAAAAATAATGATTCGATCCATGACGGAATAACCTCCTTTTGTATGTTTCACGGGATTCTGGTTTGAACTCTGAAATACCAGGTTTATAGGAACTTATTCGGCAAGGACTCGCCGCAGATTCCCTTTGTTCCGGGAATCTGCGGCGGGTTTCCCCGTGTTACCGTCACAGTCTTTTTTTAGGTCTTTTTTAGTGTCCATTTAATTCCTTTGAGAGCTTATATTGTACGCTGTCAACAAGGGCCTGCCAGCTTGCTTCAATTATATTTTCCGATACACCGATGGTGGACCAGATCTCCCGGGAGTCCCTTGACTCAATCTGGACGCGCACCTTTGCAGAAGTGGCATGGCTTCCGTCAATGACCCGCACCTTGAAATCAACCAGCGCCATTTCCTCAATTTCGGGAAAAAATTTTGTAAGGGCCTTTCTCAATGCATTATCCAGTGCATTTACCGGCCCTTCCCCTTCGGCCGCGGTAATTTCCTGATCGTCCCCAACGGAGATCTTAATGGTGGCCTGGGATGTGCTCGGCCCTGAAAGATTTTTTTCACTGGTCACGCGAAAGGACTCGAGCGTAAAGGGTTCTTCAAACTGCCCGCTCACTTTTTTGATCAAAAGCTCCAGAGATCCTTCTGCCGCGTCAAACTGGTACCCCTGGTCCTCCAACTTCTTGATTTCCCCTACGATCTTCTGACTGTCATACCCGTTTCCCCCGAGTTTGATACCCATTTCCCGGGACTTGTAATCGATGTTGCCCTTACCGGAGAGATCCGAAACCAGAACCCGCCGCCTGTTACCGACCTGTTCCGGGTCCATATGTTCATAAGATACCGTATTTTTCAGTATGGCGCTCACATGGACTCCGGCCTTGTGGGCAAAGGCGCTTTTGCCCACAAAGGGGCGTTGATTCAGGGGTGGGACATTGGCAACTTCGCTCACGTACCGGGAGAGCTCAGTCAATTGCTTCAGTCTTTCAGG
>JAIOSR010000134.1 GCA_021107495.1 Desulfobacterales bacterium
CCAGCCCCCCAATCAGGACCTTGCCGGAAGTGGGTGGCATGAAACATGTCAGGGTCCTCAAAATAGTGGTTTTTCCTGCCCCGTTAGGACCCAGAAAGCCCACAATTTCTCCCTTGTTCACATGGAAGGAAATGTCCTGAACAGCAGGTTTTAAACCATAAATTTTTGTCAGATTTTCTGCGACAATCATGGTGTCACCTGGTCTATATGTTTTTGTAAAGAGATTTGTACTCGATCAAGGGGTATCCGGGGTGTTAGGCCTTTTCTTCGATTCCGAGTCTCCCGGCCTGGTCATTTCAAGGAGTTACGGACGTGTGATGCCTACCCCCTCCCTGTTCCCCCACTCTAACGAGCGGGGGCCAGGGGGTCCCCCATCCGTAACTCCATGAAATGAGAGCGGCCTCCCGACAGTCACTCAGAAAAGACCTAACACCCCTCTCCCATTCAGTTGTTTTTTGGCTTGTTTCCACGCTCTGCGGCATTCCACTCAACCAAACGTAACTACCCAGGTTGTCAGGTTCAAAGTTCAGGGTTCACTGTTTCAACCCAGAGCCATGAACCATTGCCCATGCTAAGACCACTCAACCGGTTCAGGAAAAACCTGAATTTAACAGCCCACTCTTCGAAAAAACCATTGAACCGTGAACGTTGAACCGCTTAACCTAGGTCTAAATAGTAACCAGTTCATACTCTCTACTGCCGAGGCCCATTTTTTCACCGTGCTTCAATTGGATACTCCAATCTATTTTTGGATAGAGTGTCCTGAATATGTCGCCACCTTGCTCTTTTGAATCTTTAAGACAGGATCCATCAGCCACATTCTGTTGGTTTACCATGTCCGCTGAGGCCTGGTCTATTGCCACGGGATCGGTGGAAGCCATAATCCCGATATCCTGGACAATAGGGGCGTCGTTGTGACCGTAGCAGTCGCAGGCAGGTGAAATGTTGGTCAAAAAGTTCAGGAACATCGTCTTCCCCTGTTTTCCCTTGAGCACCGCTGCAGTGTATTCCGACATTTTTTTCTGAAAGACGGGGATATCCGCATTCCATTGAACATTGATGGCACTATTCGGACAGATCAGGATGCACTCTCCGCATCCCACGCACTTTTTGGGGTCTATTTCAGCTTTTTTATCGGTCAGGGAAATGGCGTTATGTGCGCAGTGCTCTACACATTCGCCACAGCCAACGCATTTTTTGCGCTTGACCTTTGGGGATAAACCGGAGTGCTGGTCGAGCTTTCCTTTTCTGGAGGCACAACCCATACCAAGGTTTTTTATGGTACCCCCGAATCCGGTTAGTTCGTGCCCCTTGAAATGGGCAACGCTGATCAGGACATCAGATTCAACTATTTCCTTTCCTAAGTATGCTGTTTTAATGATTTCTCCGCCTATTTTGACCCCTGCATAAGAGGCACCCCTCATACCGTCTCCTATGATGATCGGGGCATTTACCACTGAATACGCAAAACCATTTTCTATGGCTGTTTTCAGATGGGAAACACTGTTCCCCCTTGTGCCGGCATAAAGGGTGTTGGTATCTGTCAGAAAAGGTGAGGCCCCCAGTTCCTTGATCCTATCCACGATGGGACGGATAAAGAGCGGTCGGATAAAGGCCGTATTTCCCTTTTCACCAAAGTGAAGCTTTATGGCCACAAGACATCGTGGCGGTATAATGTCTTCGAGGCCGCAACTGTCCATCAGTCTCACCAGCTTTGAAAGAAGATTCTCCTTTGCAGAGGCCCTGAGATTCGAAAAATATACTTTGCTGGTTTGCATAATCAATCTCCTTTATTTATGCTTAATCTTATTTGCTTAAACGTTTTATACCCATGACAACGGAACCCGTAAATAATGACAGATATTATGCATCCTGAATTTGGCTGTCAAGGAAGTTGTCCATGGTGGTTGCTCTGAAAGGCATGTTTTTCATTGACAAACAAAGGTGTCTTGGATTATTAATTTTCATTTAACTAATAGGATTTTGCACCTAAAGGGCCTGGATTTTGGGGCCTGATAGATCGAAGTTAAATCTATGATGAAAAAAACACTATTTTCATTTTGCGTTCTTATTGGGGTCTTTATCATATCATGGGTAAATGTCCCGGCCCAGGAGCCCAAAATTATCTTGAGCATTGAAGCCTATGACATGCTCAACACGGTCCCCGATACCTATCTCATTGATATCCGGACGAGGGCCGAATTCCAGTTTGTGGGGCACCCCATTAGTGCCTATATGTTTCCCTACATGTTCATGACCGAGGAGTTTGTCAAGAAGGATGACAGCTATGGTTTTAGGTTTGATATAAAGAATAAGCGCTTTATCGAAGAGATAGGCAAGGTATTCAAAAAGACAGACAATCTTCTTATCATCTCCCGTGATGGGACCCGAAGCGGTCTCGCCGCAAAAGATCTTACCGGCTCCGGTTTCAAGAACGTCTATGATGTGATAGACGGTTTTGAAGGGTCTGAATTTCCCTCCCATATAGACAGTAACAGACACAAGTTCTACCGGCAGCTTGCGAAAAGGAACAAAATCTATGGCTTTAACCATAGAAGACATTACGGATGGCAGTGGTGGGGCCTACCATGGACCTATGAGATGGATCCGAAATTTATTTATCCCCCCGACCTGAGACCATCCCAAAAAAAAGGAGAATGACATATGGAGTCCAAAGACCTTATAGAAGTTATGACGCAGGTGGAAGAAAAAGGAATAGGGTGGGACGTGGTAGAGGAAAAGGTAAAAGTCTCTCACGCGGTGTTGGATCTTTACACACGATCCGGACCTGTCCCTGTTACCGTCATCAATGCCTTTAAAAAGCTTCTTGAAGAGGAAGTGGCGTAACCCTTAACTTCTGCTGGAGATGGACACACAGGGTTGCGTTTTTGGCCTCGCCCGCCTCACATCTTCCTAACGGGAGCCTTCAGTCAGCCCGGCAATTTGATTCACACGAATTCGCAGCATTCCTTCGGTTGACAAGGCAGTCGGGCCGTATTAGATTTGTAATTAAATTGATCGCTAATAAGGAGGCGTTTTATGGCTGACGTATTAAATGTGACGGATGGCACCTTTGACGATGAGATTATCAATTCGGACATACCGGCCATGGTAGACTTTTGGGCGGAATGGTGTGGTCCATGCAAAATGGTCGGTCCCGTGGTGGAGGAGCTGGCACAGGACTATAAAGGCAGGATAAAGATTGCAAGCATGGATGTGGATCAGAACCGCCAGACCCCCGGAAAATTCGGTATAAGGAATATCCCCACGCTCATTCTTTTCAAAGGCGGTGAAGTGGCCCAGACCATCGTTGGGGCCCACCCCAAGAGCCACATTGAAGAGGAACTGAAAAAATTATTGTAATTGATATGGTATTTTTATCCTGACCCCGTCCTGCTGCAAGGAAAGGACGGGGTTTTCATTTATATAGGGGTATATCATAGCATGGAAGATCTGGTTATAATAGGTGCAGGCCCTGCCGGTCTTACTGCCGGACTTTACGCTGCCAGGGCGCGTCTGAAAACCGTCCTGTTGGAAAGACTTGCCCCGGGTGGACAGGTCCTCTCAACCGACTGGGTGGAGAACTACCCGGGCTTTCCGGATGGGGTATCGGGATTTGAACTGGTGGATCGGATGAAACGCCAGGCCGAAAAATTCGGGATCGTGATCCAGAGCCAGGAGGTTTCCAGTCTGGAACTCACACCGGATAAGAAAATCGTGGTAACAGATAAAGGAAACCTGGAAACAAAGGCCCTGATCCTGGCTTGCGGCGCGGGCTATCGAAAGTTAGGCATTGAAGGAGAGGACTTTCTGACGGGCAAGGGTGTTTCCTACTGTGGCACCTGTGACGGGCCGTTTTACAGAGACCTGGAGGTTGTTGCTATAGGGGGTGGGGATACGGCACTGGAAGAGGCCCTCTTCTTAACCCGGTTTGCCAGTAAGGTCCATCTTATACACCGGAGGGATGAGCTGCGGGCCGTTAAGCTGCTTCAAGACCGGGTCATGGCCCAGGAAAAGATAAACATAATATGGGATACGATTCCGACTCGTATCGTGGGTGAAAACGGAGTAGACGGGATAGGGCTTAAGAACGTGAAGACCGGTGAAGAATCCCTGCTTCCGGTCCAGGGTGTCTTTGTGTTTATCGGTGTTATCCCCAATAACCAGTTGGCTAAAGGGTTGCTGGAATTAGATGATCGTGGCTTTGTGGTCACTAACGATTACATGGAAACCTCTTTAAAGGGAGTATTTGCAGCGGGAGATATCCGATCCAAACTTCTCTGGCAGATCTCTACGGCCGTGGGCGAAGGCGCCACCGCAGCTTTTGCGGCGGAGAAATATATCGAGGGTTTTTAATAGGGCCTTGCCAAATCCGGTATCCCCCAAATATTGATCAGATGCTTTCAAAATAAAGGTTGATAATTGTTGAACTTTTATGTATAATTAATAACATTTCAATAACAATAAGGCATAACGAATAAATTTTCTGTGTGTTTAATGGGAATTGCGATATGTGTAAATCGAGTATCATAGCGAAGTGGTTCATCGTCGGCACGGTCATAATTTTTCTTTCAAGCGGCTGCTCCCTGTGGAAGAGTTGGTTCGGATCAGAAGAGGAAGAGGAACTCCCGACCAAGATTATGAGCGATGGCAGGGAGAACCTTGAGAAAGGGCACTACAAGTCGGC
>JAIOSR010000333.1 GCA_021107495.1 Desulfobacterales bacterium
AAAAGAATAGACCCGGGGTCCAGGTCCAGGTCATGGGCCTGCCCGATCAAAGGGATACCCTTGTGAAAATCCTCTTCAGGGAGAGCACAACCTTAGGCGTTCGATTTCAATACAGCCAGAGAAGGGTCCTGAAACGATCCGTGGCGGAAGTAGACAGCCCCTGGGGAAAACTAAAGGTCAAAAAGGTCACTAAAGGCGACGGGGGCTTCTTTTTCCTTCCGGAATATGAGGCGTGCCGAGAGGTTGCCTTGAAAAACGACCGGCCCCTGAGGGAAATCTTTGGCTGGGTCATGGGTTTGAACAAGGATAAATGAGGAAGGAATGCGGGCATACCTGCTTGATGTCAAAATCTCAATCTGATAGTCTATTGATGAAGGAAGTTTTCGGGCGAACCGATTTTTCAGGGAAAGCCGCCCTGGTCTTGTCCACCTGGTTCGGCATAGGTCTTTTTCCGGTCGCTCCGGGGACACTCGGGACATTAGGGGCCATACCCTTCATCATTTTTTTAACTGACCTCGGGGTCTTATATAAGAGTCTGATCCTCGTGATCTTCGCGGCAATCGCTGTATGGGTATCCGGCAGGGCACAGGATTTGTTGAAAGATCATGATCCGTCCGCCGTGGTTATTGACGAAGTGGCAGGTTTTTTCCTGACCATGTTCTTTTTGCCGTTTTCCTTGCTGACCCTTGTTTTGGGCTTTATACTGTTTCGTTTCTTCGATATCCTGAAGCCCTATCCCATAAAAAGGCTGGAAAGGCTAAAGGGCGGTTTTGGAATAGTCATGGATGACCTGCTGGCAGGTTTGTATGCGTATGCCGGTGTATTGATAATCCTCTTTTTTCTTAATAATATCAAATAAATGTACGGTGAAATTATCACAACAGGGAATGAACTGACTTCGGGTAAGACCCAGGACCTGAATTCATGGTATGCTGCCGGAAGGCTCACGGCCTCGGGACTGCGTGTGACCCGGATTACGACCGTGGGAGACGACCTTAGCATGGTTTCCGAGGCACTGAAAAAGGCAGTGGAAACATCCCGTTTTGTGATAGTAACCGGGGGCCTTGGCTCTACCGATGATGACATTACCAACGAAGTTGTTGCCAAGGCCCTGAACAGGTCCCTTTGTTTGGATGAACAGATGTTCGAGAAGATAAAGGGGCACGCCAGGGCAAGGGGAATCGAGATAACACCCCCCCTTGAAAAGATGGCGTGGATGCCTGAAGGTGCAAAAATGCTGAATCCCGAGGGTACGGCCTGCGGTTTTTCACTTATGGAGCATGAGGTCCGTCTCTATTTTCTCCCCGGTGTCCCTGATCAAATGCGTTATCTCATGGATAAGTTCGTACTTCCTGAAATCCTCAGCCTTTATAAGACCCTTCCTGTTATGAGACAACGCATTCTGAAACTTTACGGTCTTGACGAGCCGAAAATAGCAGGAATATTCAATAAACTGCGTGGGAAGACGGGAGATATCGTCTTTGGATTTTATCCCCACTTCCCTGAAAACCACATTACCTTAAGCCTGCGCGGCGAGGGCGAACCGGCCGTCGTTAAGGAACTGGACCGGGTTGAAGGGGAGATCAGACGCCTCGTGGGGCCTTATATTTTTGCAACGGAAAATGAGAACATGGAAGAGGTAGTTGGCCGAATGCTCATGGAAAAAAACATGACCATCTCTGTTGCCGAGTCCTGTACAGGAGGGCTCATCGGGCACAGGCTGACGAATGTGCCCGGCAGTTCAATATATTTTCTGGGTGGTGTAATAGTATACAGCAATCAATCCAAGGTAGACCTTCTTCATGTCCGTCCTGAAACCCTTGAAACATACGGTGCGGTCAGTGACAGGACGGTAAAAGAAATGACCCTTGGTATGAGGGAAAACAGAAAAACCGATCTGGCCTTAGCCGTAACCGGCATTGCCGGGCCCGACGGTGGCACTAAGGAAAAACCCGTTGGAACGGTTCATGTTGGACTGGCCGCCGGGAATAATATTTTTTCAGGGGAATACCGCTTCTGGGGAAACCGGCACCAGGTAAAATTAAATACTTCAATGATGGCCATGGACTATGTTAGAAGGTACCTCAATGGAGATCCGTTCCTTCCTGGCATTTGAACTGCCCCCTGATATCATGGGCGTTATTTCTCATGCATCCGGGGATATGGAAAATACTCCCCTGAACGTGCGATGGGTCAAGCCGGGCAACATACACCTGACAATGGTATTTATGGGGAATGTGCCCCGGGAGCATCTCAACCCCATTGAACGGTCAGCCGCAGATGTATGCCGCAGGTATGGGCCTTTTAATGTCTTTTTAGATGGCACAGGGGTTTTTGGCAGCAGACGAAACCCGAGAGTACTGTGGGCCAGGCTAAATGGTGATCTTGACAGGATGTCCCTTTTCAGGGATGAATTGCAGAAAGATCTGGAACCTTTTGGCATCAAGCAGGAAAAACGGCGGTTCAAGCCCCACCTGACTTTTGGAAGATTCAGAAAGGGTGCGAAAACCGGTTCAGATCTGGATGAGCTTTTGTCTCAGTACCGGACCCTGACAAGCCCCACATGTGCCCTTAACGAACTGGTCTTGTTCAAGAGTGATTTGAAGCCGGGCGGGGCCGTCTATACCAGGCTGAATGAGTGGCCCCTAACTGGAAGTGATTGAAAGATATGGATCATCTCCAAATTGATTGGTCGATGATCAGGATTCAAGGAGTCCAGGGGCCAAGGGGCCGAGTGAAAAACTTAATAATTAAGATAAGATGAACGTAGCCCAACATTATATTTGGAGGATAGACCTATGGATAGAGACGGTGCAGTCGAACAGGCCATTTCTCAGATAGAGAAACAATTTGGCCGGGGTTCCATCATGAAAATGGGAGATGAAACGGTCGTAGACGTTCCGGCCATCTCCACTGGATCTCTTGCCCTGGATCTCGCGCTCGGCGTCGGCGGTGTGCCAAGGGGAAGGATACTGGAGATATATGGGCCCGAGTCCTCGGGAAAGACCACCTTAGCCCTTCATATCGCTGCCGAGGCCCAGGCAGAGGACGGTATGGTAGGCTTTATCGATGCCGAGCACGCCCTTGACGTGGGTTATGCCAGGAATTTAGGCGTGGACGTGGACAGCCTCTTAGTATCCCAACCCGATACAGGGGAACAGGCATTGGATATTGCGGAAATCTTGGTCAGGAGCGGCGCCATTGATGTCCTGATCGTTGATTCCGTGGCAGCTCTCGTACCAAGGGCGGAAATTGAAGGGGAAATGGGCGACCACCATGTGGGCCTGCAGGCCAGGCTCATGTCCCAGGCCATGAGGAAGCTCACGGCAGCCATTAGCAAATCCATGACCTGCGTCATCTTCATCAACCAGATCAGGATGAAAATCGGCGTCATGTTCGGTAGTCCCGAGACCACCACGGGCGGAAATGCCCTTAAATTTTATGCGACCCAGCGCCTGGATATTCGAAGGATCGGAGCCATTAAAGAAGGCGATCAGGTCGTGGGCAACAGGACCAGGGTCAAGGTAGTAAAAAATAAGATCGC
>JAIOSR010000156.1 GCA_021107495.1 Desulfobacterales bacterium
CCCCTGTTTTCAACCAGCTTGACACGAATATAATCCTCTCTGCCGCTGGCAGATTCCAGATTCCGGCTAAGTTCGGCCTCTACCCGGGACTGAAACACCCTGTCAAAATCCGTCTGACCGGAAAGCCTGCCGATCAATCGGGTAAGAAAGACCCCGGCCACCACTAAGGCGGATGCCACGTGGCCCGGCAGCCCGATAACGGGTTGAGGCCCGGATCTGCCGATGATAGTCGGTTTACCCGGACTGATGGATATGCCGTGAACGAGCAGCTCAAAGTCTTTTAGCGTCTCAAAAACCTTGAGGGTGAGATCCCTTGTCCCAACTGAGCTTCCCCCCGATATCAAGACCGCATCGGCCCGGCTGAGTGCCTTTTTAACCATTTCCTTCAGGGGTTCAAACTCGTCAGGACACAGGCCCGCATATACGGGTTCCGCCCCTATCCGCCTAAGGAATGCGCCCAATGTATAGCGGTTCATATCCCTGACCTGGCCGGGACGTGGCTGTTCACCCATGGTCACGATCTCATCGCCCGTAGAAATGATGGCAACCCTCGGCCTCTTGTATACAGAGACCTTTTTCTGTCCCAACCCCGCCATGGCGCCCAAATCCTGGGGACGCATTATGCTCCCTTTTTTAAGGACAGTGGCGCCCTCTTCATAATCATCCCCGGGCTGGATAACATTTTCCAAAGGGGAGACAGCCTTGCTGCCCTCCAAGGTGTTCTCATCCAACAGATTGCAGTATTCTACCATTAGTACGCCGTCGGCCCCTTCAGGCAGCATACCGCCGGTGGAGATCTTTATGGCCTGACCCTTGTCCACAATAATTTGGGGGGTCTCACCCATGAGGACTTCCCCTTTTACCTCAAAAAGCGCGGGGAGACTTTCGTTGGCGCCAAAGGTGTCTTTTGACCGGACCGCATACCCGTCCATTGAAGACCTGAAAAAACCCGGCAGGTCCTCGGCCGAGACCACATCCCTGCTCAACACCCGGCCCAGGGCATCTTCAAACGGAATTGTTTCCTCACCTACCGGATCGAATTGATCTATAATCTCAAACACCTCTTCGGGTGTCTTGACCTTGAAAAATGTTTCCATAATTTTCTATTGATATTTCAATATGTAAATTATTCTTTTTGCGCCTTTTTGCCTGTCCCGTGGAATCCCAAAGGGCTATTCCTCTGGGGCGGGTATATCAAGTATGAATGTGTCACAAATGACACAAGTCTTCAAGAAAAAAATCTCCTATTCTCCTATCCCCCTTCACTTAGCATATTCAGACTATAGTCTGTAGACTTATAGCCTGTATTCCAACACAATACAGCCCTCCATGAAGGTAAGCAGAAAAATTATGGGAAGGATGTGTTTATGGGGGAAAAATTATATCTGATCGAGGTCCATCAAGGCGTTGAGCCGTATGTGCATGGACCATTTCAAGTAAGATGAGCGTGATATTTCGGCAAAGAGCATCCATAGGAAACAAAAAGTGGACGACAGCCTCTTTTGGGCCGATGTTGATAAATCCGGAGGGCTAATTGTCGAATCATATATAGCGGGTTTTTTCCGGGAGGAATATGCCGATACGGACAACATGGGATAATTCTTGTTGACAGGGGCCTGCATGTAGACTAAACTAAGTTTAGTTCACATTTGAGGTGCCCATAATATGCGACAGGTAAATATCCATGAGGCAAAGACCCAGCTATCGCGACTCATTGCAGACGGAGAGGAGGTCGTGATCGCGCGTTACGGGGAGCCGGTGGCACGCCTTGTCCCAATAATGCCGCCAATTCCAAAACGCGTCCCCGGCTCTGCCCGTGGGAAGTTCGAGGTTCCTCAGTCTTTTTTTGAGCCACTTCCGGACGATTTGCTCGACACCTTTGAAAAATGAATCTACTTCTTGACACACACGCCTTTCTCTGGTGGATCACAGATGCGCCGAAGCTTTCTAAAACGGCACGCGAGCTTATGGGTAATGGTCAAAACATCTTGTATTGGAGTGCGGCGAGTTCATGGGAAGTGTCTATCAAATACGCATTAGGACGACTCCCTCTACCCGAAATTCCGGAAATATTTTTGCCTTCCGAACTCTCACAAAATCGTATTGAGTCTCTCCCCGTAATTGATGCACATGCCTTTCGAGCCGGGCATCTGCCGCGCTATCACAGAGATCCATTTGACCGGATGCTGATAGCCCAGGCTCAGGTGGAATCATTAGCGCTCCTTTCCAATGATCAAAAGCTTGGGTTTTACGATGTTGATGTACGGTGGTGAAATAGTGTGGTAGCACCATCTCATCTGTGTTCCACTTCAGCGTAAAGCAGGACATCCCTTTTAGACTTTTAAACTGGTAAGGGCTTGATTTTGTCTGGTTATTATGTAACTCAAGTTGTTAGGTTCATGGTTCACATGAATGTTGAACCTGAGTTCTTACGATAGGAAATTGAAAAAAATCAGGAGGCCTTAATATATGAGAGCGTGGTTACTTAAAGAGCAGGCTAAGATAGAGGAAAGGCCGTTGAAATTGGTGGATATACCTGAGCCACGCGCAAGGGATGATGAGGTTCTCCTGAAAATACTCGTTTGCGGGATATGCAGGACAGATATACATATTGCTGAAGGAGACCTTGCCCTCAAAAAATCCCCTGTTATTCTTGGTCATGAGATAGTGGGTGTGGTGGATGGGGTTGGGAAAAATGTCAACCGGTTCAGAATAGGGGACAGGGCCGGCGTTTACTGGCTTTATAGTTCCTGTAAAAAATGCAAGTATTGTCTGTCACAAAGGGAAAATTATTGTCCGGATTTTAAGGCCACAGGATGGGATGAGGATGGCGGATACGCGGAATACATTACTATTTCTGAGGATTATGTCCTTCCGTTGAATCACGTTCAGTTGGAACCTCATGAGATTGCACCGCTCATGTGTCCCGGAATAGCCGGATACGCAGCGTTTAAACTGACCGAGGTCAAAAAGGGCTATAAATTGGGGCTTTACGGCTTTGGCCCCACTGCCTATTTTGTTTTGAAAATAGCTGAATCTATGGGCATAGAAACATATGTGAGCACCAGATCTTTAAAGAATATCGAACGGGCCAAAAAAGAAGGTGCAAAATGGGCCGGTGACTCCTCCATTGAAAGGATGCCGTGCGAGTTAGACGCAGCCATTATCTTTCCTCCTGCCGGAAACCTTGTTGAACCTGCCCTTTCGCAATTGGAAAATGGGGGAACGCTGGTATTGGCGCCTGTAAGCTCAACTCCTGTTAATATCGATAATTACAGTGAAAACCTGTGGGGGCGATCCATAAAGACCCTTTATAATCTGAATAGAGATGATGCTGAGGAATTTTTTAATATGGTTGAAAGCCTTGACTTAAAACTCGGTACGACCCTGTTTCCATTTGAAGAATTGCAGGATGCTTTAATACTGGTAAAACAGGGGAAAACAGAGCAGCCCAATGTGGTGATAAAAGTTGCGAATTAATTTTGATGAATTCACAAAAGCCGTCACCCCGGCCCCGCACTTGATGCGGGGCCGGAATGACGGAAAAAAGAACTTTTCGACTTTTTGCGAGACCATCACAATTGATTTTGAATAATTATTGTGACATATTCCCGGCATCCCCAATGCCGAAAAAATCAAGAGTACCGGAATTTGTAGGGGCGTTGCTTGCTGCGTCCCAATAAGGGCAGGCCAAGGCCTGCCCTACTAAATCAGGAGGAAACGGTTGAAACTGAAAGGACCTTATATAAAACATATCTACTGGCTTACGGAAGATGAAGAGAAAAATCTGAGGGACGAGCTTGCAGGCCGTGGTATTAAATTGAAATCCGCAAAAGGAATAGTATGCACGCCCTTAGATAGAATCAACAAGATCACGAGTGTTCCGCCCGAGGTCTGGAATGACACGTGTAACAGACAGGGAAGCTGGTACCGGACGTCGGACAAGAACGGGCTGTACCTGGTAATCAGCTCGTTTGAGCTTGAGGGATATAAAGATAAAAAGGCTGCCACCATTACGGAATCGGACTTTGTTCCGCCCCGGTTGGCTACCCTGGAGGATAAAGAGGCGCTTGTATCTGACAGGCCGCTGAAAAGGCGTGTTCCTGATGACTGGCTGCATCCCGGCGATATAGAAAAAAGGATATACCTGAGATGGGCCAGGAGACTGGGATCGGATGTAGAGGATTACGACTTTCTCTATCTCTCCCATACGGCCAATCACGCCAATTTTATAGAACCGCGGTTCTTTATAAAGGATGGCAAAGAGATAATCCCTTATTCCATAGACAGGAGCGCCCATCTATGTTCCTGCTGTGTGGAACTTTTTCAGGTCCTGGGAGGAGATTATAAAAAGAAAATGGTGGCTCCATGCCCCGGCGCCACCATTTTTGCCCGCCTCAAACCGGACCGTTATCTGTTGGTGGAAAAGGCTTAGGTTGTGTTTACCAGGTAAAATCCGTGACTTGATTTCAATCAAGGAGTTTGAAAATGGAAGGCTTTTTTAACAAATTTTACAATCAGATACTTCCGCATTCAGGTACATCCTTGAATCCCGCTATTCATATTCTTATCATACTGGTATCGGCCGCCGTAGCCTGGTGGATCTTTAGCGCAGTCCTCAGAAGGCTCAGGAAAAAATACCATGATCGCCCCTTCTTTGAAAAAAATGAGCAGATTTTTATTCTAATAAAACGGGCCGGGCACTA
>JAIOSR010000367.1 GCA_021107495.1 Desulfobacterales bacterium
CAATTTACGGGTCAAATCAATGCCAATAACCCGGATGGACTGGGACATCTTAACGATTTCAATGGGAAGATATCCCGGACCGGTTCCCAGATCCAGTATTGTTCCTGCTTTCAAAAATGCGACGATCTCTTCAGCTACCTGGCCATAGTAACTTGCGATCACCATTCTGGTAGCCTTTTCATAAAGAGAGGCGAAAGGCCCGGGTATCCTCTCAATAACAATACGCTGCTTCAACTTTTTAATCCTCACTTGTTTGCAAAATTACTCCTCCGCTTTGTGGGGAAGAAGCACCCATAAAATAACAGATGAAAGGATCATGGCAAGGCAAAGTATCTGACCCATGGAAAAAAGACCCCATAAAAGACTTAGCTGCGGATCAGGCTGGCGAAAAAACTCTACAAAAAAACGGAGTATCCCATACCCGCCGAGGAATACACATACCATGGATCCGGGGCGTGCAGGACGGTCTTTTATGCCCCACAGGATTACAAACAGAAGCACTCCCTCAAGGGCGGCTTCGTAGAGCTGTGAAGGATGTCTGGGGACCGGGCCTGCACCGGGAAAGACCATGGCCCACGGCACGGAGCCTGGCCGGCCAAAGAGTTCACCATTAATAAAGTTTCCCAGTCTTCCCAGGCCAAGGCCTATTGGCGCAGTGACTATAACCGTGTCCCCAACCTCCCAGAGCGGCAACCGGTTCAAGCGACAGAACAGGATACCTCCGAGTAGGGCACCCATAAGCCCTCCGTGAAAAGACATCCCCCCGTGCCAGACGGCTATGATTTCCAGAGGATGTCTAAGGTAATCACCTAAATTGGGATACTGGTAGAAGAGAACATAGCCAAAGCGCGCCCCCAAAATGAGCCCGATCGCCAAAAAGAACATCATGTTCTGGAGCTGTGCGCCCTGAAGCCCCAGACGCCTGGCCCGGGCCTGCTTTGCAATAAGGAAGTAGGATGCTAAGAAACCCAGGATGTACATGAGCCCGTACCAGCGAATCTGAAGCGGACCGATCTCTATTATGTTTGGACTTATCTCAGGAAATGTCAGCATTTATATAGCCGCAACACCTGTTAAAAGACCTTTAGACAGGATTACAGGATATTCAGGATTCAAATTACCCCTAACGTTGCAAAAGTCGAGGGTGCTGTAGATCCGCGGCGCCAAGGGTGAAGCCGTAACACTCTACTGCGAACCCTTGACAACAAAGGAGATGCGGCGCCCTCGGCTTTCCCGAAGGGTAAACAACACGGCGATTTTTAAGGCCTTGCTCGAACTCACAAATAGTGATGTCCTATAATGCCTGTGATAACGAGCGGAAACCTTGATGGGTAATGCTTTTTAATAATATTAAGCAGTGTTGTTTATGCAACGTTAGGGTAAAGTAAACTCACCCTGATAATCTACATCTAAATTCTTTAGCTTGCGTTTGAATTCAACTTTTCATTCATCAAAATAGATGGTTTGGTAAAAGTCAAAAATTCCATTGGGCGTCATTCCGGCGAAAGCCGGTATCCAGTCTTCCCAATGGGTTCTCGACTCCGGCTTGACCGTCACCCCGGACCGCGATCCGGGACCGAGTGATGAACTGTGGGACTTTTACGAGTGCATCAATCATGTTCATCCCGCTAATCCTGTCTAACAAAACTTCTGGTCATCCGCGCGTACTCAGAAGAAAATCCACGACCCTTTCCAAATGATTAATGGTGTTGCACTCCCTGGCAAAATAGCAGTAAGGGAGATATTTCTTCATCTCCGAATCATCTATTCCCCAGAACGCAGGCGCTTCCGGGTTGAGCCAGATGATCCTTTTACTCCTTTTTTGAATCAACCTCATAATACTTGTTTGGGGATCCCCGTAATTATTCCGTGCATCACCCAAAATAATCACCGTTGTCTTGTTACTTATCTTTTCCATCCAGTTTTCTTTAAAATCGAGCAAGGCCTGTCCGTAATCTGTCCGGCCTAACATTATGCCGAGACCGACACCATTTTGAAGTCTTTCTAATGCCTGATCCACCGGATACTCTTCAAAAATCCGGCTGACCTCTACCAGGTTGGAGCAGAAAATAAAGGAACTGATTCTGGCCACCTCCTCATTCAGGCCATAGAGAAAAAGCAGCATAAAACGCGCTATTGCTTCTACTGAACGACTCACATCACAGAGGACCACGAGGTCCGGCCGGTCGATCTTCTTAGCTTTCCACTGCGGATCAAAAATAAGTCCCTGGTAAGCAACATTTTCCCGAAGGGTCTTTTTTAAATCTAATGCGCCCCTCTTTGAGGACTTCCTTCTTCTTGAATGAAGATTGTTCAGGCGTTTGGCCATCTTTTTTATAATGACGTGCATGCGTTGAAAATCCCGTTTCTCCAGGTTGGACAGCCTCACGTCTCTTAAGTATTTTTCCAGCATCTTTTCGGTTGCAGAACCTGCAAACAGTGAAAATTGTTGTTCAACAAAATCTCTCACATTTTCAAAAATTAGATGCCTTGCCTGTTTAAATAGGAGTGCCTTTTCTTTAGAATAGTCGTCATGTTCATTTGAAAGCCTTTTTATGTCCCGATCCAGGCCCTCCCCTCCCATGCCCTTTATAATCCTTTGAACGTACATGCTCTTCTGGGTGAAAAACCAGATCCCGCTTATCTCTATTTCCTCTGCCGCTTGTCTCATTAAAATGGAAAGACCCGTATTGTCCTGTGAAATTAGCATTTGAGCCAGGGGGGAGTCTTCTTTGTCGGGTCCTATGGGAGGAGTTGAAATGGAATCCGTTTCAGGGTCTGAAAAGCCGTCAGGAGAAAAAAAACGATCAAAGCACGAATAAAAGATCTCCTTTTCATTGCTGGTTTTTGCAAGGGATGCAGAAAGGGAGTCCTTCAATATCTGCCTGTTGTCATATCCCATCAGCTTCATAGCATTCATGGCGTCTATGCTTTCCGATACGGATATGCGCACGCCTGACCCTCGAAGTGCGGTAATAAAATTTTGAAGGACATGTTCCATATTTTCAGTCTCACACCTTACCCTAACGTTGCATAAACAACGCGGCACTACCCTTGATTTTTGCAGTGTCAGCGCTTACTTCAAAGCCTTTTCAGCTAAAACATAAAGGCGTTCCCGAACAATCTCGATATCCTCTTCGAATTTTAAGATTACATTAAGGGTTTCCCTGATAAAATCCTGGTCAAGTTGGGACGAATGAAGAAGGACAAGGACCCTTGCCCAGTCAATGGTTTCACTCACGGATGGGAGTTTTTTCAGGTCCAGTTTTCTGACCTGTTGAATAAAGGAAACCAGCCTGGCGCGAAGGTCTTCCGAAAGATCCGGCACGCTGACCCGAATGATCTCTCTTTCAAGTTTGGGATCAGGAAAAGGGATGAAAAGATGCAGGCACCGGCGTTTAAGGGCCTCGCTCATTTCCCTGGTGTTATTGCTGGTCAGAAACACAAAGGGCTTTGACAGGGCCTTTATGGTGCCTATCTCCGGAACGGAGACCTGAAAGTCTGAAAGAATTTCCAATAAAAACGCCTCGAATTCCTGGTCCGATTTGTCCACTTCATCCACTAGAAGGACCGAGCCCTCTTTTTGAAGGATCGCATTCAACAGGGGCCTTGGTTCGAGAAAATGGTTTGAAAAAAAGATGTCATCGTACTGGTGCAGCCTGGACATGGATGCGGATAGACCGTCCGCTCCCTTTAAGACGTCGCTCAATTTATCTTTCAATATTTGAGTATACAATAACTGTTTTCCGTATTTCCATTCATAAAGCGCCTTTGATTCGTCAAGCCCTTCATAGCACTGAAGCCGAATGAGCGGAAGGTCGAGATAAGTGGCCGCTATTTTTGCAAGCTCGGTCTTTCCAACCCCTGCGGGCCCTTCCACCAGGATGGGCTTGTCCAGATGATAGGCAAGATACAACGTGGCGGCAATCTGCTTGCTGCACACATAACCTGCTTCTTCAAATCCCCCTTGGATCTGTTCAA
>JAIOSR010000531.1 GCA_021107495.1 Desulfobacterales bacterium
GACCCGATGAATAGGCTTCGCATTCCGGTGGTAAACATTTCACGGGGTTCAGGTAAATGATCCTTTACGTTCGGACTTAGCTTGGCTTTCGGTCAGAAAATGTGATTTTTTCCACAAAAAGGCACTTTAAACCAGAATACCTGATATCCCGAATCCTGTGCTTTGAGAGATTTAGGCAAAAAGGAAGCGGACCTTTTCTGACCATGATAAAAAGCCCTGATTTTCGGTTAAAGCAAATATAAGAGATACCGGGGTCTCCCTGCATTTGCATTATCTTATTCAAATATTCACCGGGCACATCTTTCTCGCGTTTAGGTAATGCTCTTTGATTGGTTCGACTAAAGGGATCGATGATATTCCTGTATTGGTTATAAGCAGGATATCTCCTTTATCGATCGGAGCAAGGCGTGTGACATAGCATACGGAATCATCGATTTTACCCTCTTTTCCAATGACATGGGCGAGCCTGGTTGTGTTCTCGTCTAATTTGGAAAGATTCAGGATGTCAGGATGGTTGCCGTGGATCTCTTGTTGCAGGAGTATTTCCATGTCCATATCCATTCGGACATAAGTACGACCCTCCCGCTCACTTGCCTGGTTCACCTTAGTCAAGATCACTCCCGCATCAGAGAAAATACCCGCGCCAGGCTCCAGCCACAATTTGAATTTAGGATAGGTATCTTTGACGGCTTCAAGCTCCTGTCTTATGCCTTGGATATCCCTGGAAATATCCCGGGGCCCTGTTTGCGGCTTTCCCGAAAGGCCGATTTCATTTCCCAGGCTAAAGTGAGAGAGACCTGGAAATGAGGAGGCTAACCCGGCAATAAATGAGGCCGTTTCACTCAATCTGCCGGGCTCAAAGAGGTCGATTTCTCCTGATTCAACATGGAGACCTTTAACTTCAGTTCCGAGATCCTTTAAAAGTTTTGCAGCATCTTCAATCTTAGAGGCATGAATCCCTGGTTCTGCGGGGTCCTGTTTGGGTGATAAGACCCGAAGAAAAACCTCCTTTTCCTGAAAAATATTCGGCCAGACCTTTATCGGATAGACATCATTTAATACAACCGGGATGCCCTTTTCAAATACATACTCGTAGTCGTCCGGCCCTGCCAAATTCGGGGCAAACAAAAACTGACCGGGTGTGATATCAGGAAAAATTTTTGACAAATGCCCTATCTCGCCGGTTGAAACGCATTTAAAGCCCGCCCCCATCCTGTTGACCTTTTCCGGTATCCTGGGGTGAGGATTGGTGCCGGCTTTATAAAAAACCCTTTCAATTGCGTCGATGTACAAAAAATCAAACAGGACCTCATTTAAAATTTCGTCGATGTAGATGCGAACAGGGGATTTTTCCTTTGCAAGGGTCTCCAATTCCTCTCTACGATCAAACCACCATTTATTGGCAACGTTCATAGCGCTCCCCTTTAAAGACAAGGGAAAAAATTATGGTTCTTCTGATTCGAGATATCAGGCCATACCCTTCTTTTTTCAGATCCTTGAGGTTTTTAAAAGCACTTCACTCGAATCCTTGAATCCTTTTTAAATAAACAAACCAAAACAACCTCAACGCACCGGCTGGTTGAAATAGCCAAGTTCCACATCAGGGAATTCCTTGTTTAGGAGGGCAGCCATCTCTTTTATTCCTACGGCAGGTGAATTGGATTCCGGCATCTTTTCCAAATAAAGCTGCGGGTCGATATCCAGGTTTTTAAGATGAATAAAATTAACCCGTGTTTTTTGAATCAACCGCATTAAAGCCTCTATCTCCTCTTCCTGGTCCGTAATCCCCGGAAAGACAAGATAGTTTATCATGGTATAGAGTCCCATTTCCTTTGAAAGTGAAATAGAGGCGGCCACATCCTCAAAATCATAGTTTTTTGGCCGGTAATAGGCCCTGTAGAATTCGGGCCGGGCGCTGTTCATGCTGATCCTTATGGAATCGAGGCCGCTATTGGCAATCTCTCGAACCCGTTCGGGCAGGCTCCCGTTGGTGTTGAGATTGATGGTCCCTTTGTCCGTCCGCTTCCTGATCCCCCTTATACTCTCCGCAATAAGCCTGTACTCCGTGAGGGGTTCTCCTTCACAGCCCTGGCCGAAACTCATGATAGGTTCGGGCGCCTGATTCAGGTGGGTGACCGACAGAGATACAATCTCCTTGGTTGACGGCCTGAAACATATCCTGTCATGTGATGCCTCGCATGATCCTTCAGGTTGAAAAGAGAGACATCCGAGGCAGGATGCATTACACACCTGGCTGACAGGGAGAGGTGCCTCCCATCTCTTGAGGAACAGGTTTTTAGCCGCAAAACAGTGATTTACGGTGGCGCAATTGATGAGGTGTTCCACGAGTGGACCCGATCCGTGCTCTTCCCGGTATTTCTCTATGGCAGGAACAAGTTCCCTGTCATCGTAATTTTTTGGGTCCCATTTGTGGTTGTATTCGATCCTGAACCCGGCAGCCCGATATGAACCATCCAAAAATCCTACGGCAGTGTAGGCCCACATGGGCAGGGGATAGGATTTCGGGCCGTAATCGACTGCCGGCAGATGAGTTCGCACAAGTCCCGGTTCCAAGAACGCGGCCACGGCAAAACACCCGGTCACAACGCCGTCAACTTCGATCTCCGACACGGTTTTATATTCGCCCGTTGACGGATCAAGACCGATGGGGGGGCAATCGGGTATAAAAAAAAGTTTGCTGAATCCGGGCAGGGGTATGAGTTCATCCGTTTTGAGGGCGGCAGGAGAAGACCCCGCAAAGCCCGCCATCCTGAAATATGGATGGTCATAGATTTGGCCCTCTTTATCCGCATAGAGCATATATGGCA
>JAIOSR010000203.1 GCA_021107495.1 Desulfobacterales bacterium
CGCAGCCGCGCTGGCCTCTGTTACGGAACTGGGGATGTCTTTAGGCCCTTGAAAGATACCACAGGCATATAACCCGGGTCTTGAGGTGTTGACCGGCGTAAAAGGATTGGTGGACGCAAAGTTGTATTTGTTCAGTGCCACTCCCAGTCGGTCGGCAAGTTGAACGGTTTCACTGTTAATCTGCAGCCCCACCGAGAGGACCACCATGTCAAAAACTTCCTCCCGAATTTTGCCCTCTTCATCACAATAGTCGATCATAAGGCTGTCCGAATCGGGAATAGGGTTTATTGTATGGACCCTGGAACGTACAAATCTCACGCCATGTTCATTTTCGGCCCTGTTATAGTACTTTTCATAGTCTTTTCCGAATGTACGCATATCCATAAAAAATATGGCCGTATCCAGGGGTTCCTGACTGTGGTCTTTGGCAATGACCGCCTCCTCGATGGCATACATGCAACACATTGAAGAACAATACCCGTTGCCGCACAGGTTGTTGTCCCTTGATCCCACGCACTGCAGCCAGGCGATCTTTTTTGGTTCTTTATCGTCGGAAGGTCTCGTAAGGTGTCCAAAGGTCGGGCCGGTTGCGCTCAGGATACGTTCGAATTCCAGGCTTGTCAGGATATTGGGGTGACTCTTGTGATGATATATGTCCTCATAAGGTTCGGGGTCGAAGGCGTCGGTACCCGGGCAGAGGATGACGGAACCGACTTCAATCTCCCGCTCCACTGCTTTCTGATCATGATCAACCGCCCCGGCCAGGCAGGCCTTGACGCACTGATAACACTCGGAACAGATGCCGCACTTGAGACAACGCTCTACCTCCGCTTTTGTCTCCTCCTCGCTGAACCCAAGGGCGATTTCATCAAAATTGCCCTTACGTTCCTTGACAGGCCTTACCTTCATGGAGATCCTCGGAATAAAAGGCTCTTCCTCTATGACCGGTTTTTCATAGCTCCAGTCCTTTTCCCTTCCCTCTTTAAGATCAATACCGTTCAGGTACCGGTCAATGCTTCGTGCGGCCTCTTTACCACATTCGACCGCTTCCACAACACTCTTAGGCCCGTACAATACATCACCCCCCGCAAACACGCCCTCAATCGGTGTCTCCAGGGTAAGAGGATCGGCCTCAAGACCTCCTCGGGGGGTAACCGGGACACCTTCCGAATCTGAAAAGGAAAGGTCGGCGGCCTGTCCAATGGCCACGATAATCGTATCGGCATCCATGGAGGATAGGTCATTTTCGTCGTATTGAGGATTGAATGCGCCTTTTTCATCAAACACCGCAGTGCAACACTTGAACTCGATCCCTTTCAGCTTGCCTTTCTTGTCAAGGAATCTCTTGGGGCCAAGGCTGTTTATGATGCGTACACCCTCCTCGATCGCATCCTCGATTTCGTATTCCCATGCGGGCATTTCTTCACGCTTTTCGAGACATACTAAGGTGACGTCCTCGGCGCCCTTTCGCAACGCGGTCAGGGCCACGTCAATGGCCACGTTTCCGCCGCCAATGACAATGACTTTGTCACTTACTGATACTGGTTCACCAAGGGCTGACTGCCTGAGAAAATCCACGCCCTTCAGAACCCCCGGCAGGTCCTCTCCTTCAACATTGAGACCCCGGCTCAGGTGAAGACCTGTTGCCAGAAAAACGGCCCTGTAACCATCTTCCTTCAGTCCGCCAAAGGTGACATCCTCTCCAAATGTTACACCCGTGCGGATTTCAACACCCATCTCTTCAATAATTTTAATTTCGGCTGCCAGGACATCCCGTGGCAGGCGATAAGAGGGTATGCCCACGGCCATCATTCCGCCGGCTACGGGAAGTTTTTCAAAGACAGTGACCTTGTAACCTTTCCACGCCAGAAAATAGGCGGCAGAAAGGCCTGCGGGACCTGATCCGATAATTGCTATTTTTTCTTCCCTCTCTGTTTCTATTTCAGGTACATACGGGTTTTCGTCTGAGAGATCAAAATCGCCCAAGAAGCGGTGGAGATATTGGATTGCCAAGGGTTGTTCCAGGTCTCCCCTGGTGCAGACCTCTTCACAGGGATGATGACAGACCCTCCCGCATATGGAAGGAAAGGGGTGGACTTCTTTGAAAAGTTCGAGAGCTTCCCTGTATTTTCCCTCTCTCATCAAGGCAATGTAGCCCTGAATACTGACATGGGCAGGGCAGGTGGCCTTACAGGGAGCCGTACCTGTTTTTGAAATTGCATAGCCGCCGGGGATGGCCTGAGGATACCGTTTGTATATGGCCTTTCTGGTGGATAGGGACTCATCGTATTCGTTTTTTAATTCTATCGGGCATACCTCTGTGCATTCCCCGCAGCTTGTGCATTTAGAAAGATCTATATAACGGGGATGTTGTACGATTCGGGCCTTGAAATGACCTTCTTCCCCCTGGAGTTCGCGGAGTTCCGTTGTTGTAAGAAGTTCTATGTTCAGGTGCCGGCCGACCTCGACCAGTTTAGGTGAGATCACTCACATTGCGCAGTCATTGGTGGGGAATGTCTTATCTAATTGAGACATCAGCCCGCCTATGGCCGATGATTTTTCAACGAGATAGACATAATAACCGGAATTGGCCAGATCCAGGGCGGACTGCATTCCGGCAATACCGCTACCCACGATCATTACTGATCCTGATAATTGACTGGAATTATTTTTTGTCATTGCCTGTTTCCTTTCTAAAGCCTGGCAGCGTCCAGGACCTGCGGGAGCTTATCCTCCCAGCCCACGGTTGAAATCATAACACCTGCCATTCCCATTTCCTTAAAGTGACCAATTAATTCGGCCGAGATTCCTATGCACTGTTTTAATTTGTCCGGGGCCTTTTGAATGTCCCTGATCATGTCCCCGGGGATCGATATATTTTTTATGTTACGGTCGATATACCGGGCCATACCAGCCGATTTCAAGAGCATTACCGTAGGGATAACAGCGACCTTTGCGGTATCTATCCGTTTAATAAACTGCTGAAAGCGGTGAAGATCAAAAACAGGGGATGTGACGACGAACCGAACACCAAGTGCGGTCATTTTTTGCAGGTTTTCTATCTCTATATCGAGGGCCCCTCCAATCGCCCCTGCGTTGATGATTGACCCGATACAAAAGTCCGGTGCGCCTTTGAGTTCTATCCCGACCATGTCCTTGCCTGTTTGAAAGTTTTGAAGGGTTTCAAGGAGTTGTTCCGTGTTCAAATCATATACATCTCTGGCCTGGGGATGGTCCCCGTACCTTATGTCCTCTCCGGGAACGGCAATGATGTTGGATATACCCAATGCCCATGCAGAAAGAATATCCGCCTGAAGGGCAAGGCGGTTTCTATCCCTGCAGCAGGTCTGAAAGATGGTGGGAATACCGTGCAATTGCAGAAATGCGCACCCGCCCAGTGAACTTGCCTTCATTACTGCATTGGCCATTTCAGGTACTACCAGGGCGTCAAGACGGCCTTTGATTTGATTTGCGTTTTTCAGGAGTTGAGAGAAATCGGCCCCTTTCGGCGGTTCGAATTCTCCCAATACGACAAATTCACCTGATTTAATTTTGTCACGTAAAGGCATTGCATGATCCTCCAGGCTAATGGGTCGACTTGTTAATCGCGTTAAGGATGGCCATTTTAAGATCCTTAGTCCCGAAAGACCTTATATGATAAAAGAATATCCTTTGCTTTCGGACTTTGCTTTCGAATTCAGGGGTATTGGTTTCAGCACAGAGGATAATGTTCAGGTCTTCCTCTATTCCCTTTATTACGGATATGAATTGGCAGTCTTCTTCCAAAAGGGCGGCATCAAGTACCAGGACGTCGACCCTCTGTTGCTGAAGTGTCAGCATTGTCTCTTTTAGGGTCTTGACCCGGATCGTGCTGAAGCCCATATCATCCAAAAAGGTGTGGAGTTCAGATGAAAGGATTTCCGTGGGTTCGGCAATAAGAACGGTTTTGTTATTTCCCATATAAATCCCGGAATTTTGTCCTGCCTGGAATCAACGTGTATTCACACGGGTGCCGCATTTAAATCAATAAGCCAACGTTAACGAAATAAAAAAACCGAACCGGCTTAATCATTCATCTGCACGCATAAAAAGCCAAGTCCTCCCGCTGTACAGATTTGATATAAAGCAATCTTCATGCCTATTTTCGCAATTATTAATTATGTAATAAAATTATATGCTTAGGCAGGACAGCAAAATATTCAAAAAACGGGCCAATGGGGCATTTTGTAACAAAAGAGCAAGATAAAAACATGCAACTACCTGTTAAAACGAAAAAAACAATGAAAAGAGAAAAGATGTAACAAATGATACATAATTACCCGTTTCAAGGCATGGTTGATTCAATTGCTCAGGCGTGTTGTCCTGCTAATGTCTTGAGATAAGGGAGCGAGATTTTATGAGGTTATCAATAAAGCCCATATTTCTTTATCTTCATGCCTAATGTCTTGCGATTTATGCCGAGGATATCTGCGGCCTCCTTCTTTTTTCCTTTTGTTCGTCGCAGGACAAACCGAATGTATCTTTTTTCCAACTC
>JAIOSR010000377.1 GCA_021107495.1 Desulfobacterales bacterium
TGCTTCCCGGTCAGGAAATATTCGACCACTACAGGTTCCGGATTCGTGTAGTGTATCGCAATGAAGATCTGGCTTATATGGAATGGAATATCCATCCCTACGCGGAGGACTGGCTGGATAGGGCCGACAGGATTATCGACAAGGACAAACGATTGTCCATGCTTGAACGCGCAGTGGGCCTTCTGCCGAAGGACAGCAGGGTGAAGCAAAGGCTTTTGGCCGAATATAAATCCCAAAAGCTATGGAAACAGGTGGCCGTAATGCTTGAGGAAATGGCCGCTAAAGAGCCGGATATGGAGACGCTGATTGAACTTCTCGATGTGTACACGGCCATGCAAAGCAAGGACCGTATTATTTCGGTACTGAACCGGATCGTCAAACTGGACCCTGATGACCCTGAGGCCCGTTACCGGCTTGCAGAAGTGTTGGAGGGAGAGGGAAAATTAAAGGCGGCCATCACTGAATATGAGGTAGTCTTAAGGCAGTTAGGCAAAAGGGATAAAGATGCGGAATCCGAAATTCGGATTGCGGAATTATGTAAACATCTCGGTTATCTTTGCACGGAAATCGGTTATTTCAAAAAAGCGATTCACTTTTATCTCAAGGCTGTGAGCCTGGACCGGAAGGATGCAAATGTATATTACAATCTCTCTTACCTGTACGAAAAAATTAACCAGAAAGAGAAATCTGAATTATATTTAGGCAAGGCCGTGAGGCTGAAGTCGGGAGATGTGGAAAGCCGTCTCAAACTGGCCCATAGGCTGATGGAAAAAGGTGCCCTGAAAAAGGCCGGGAAATATCTCGAAGAGGTCCTGCATAAGGAGCCAAAGTCCCTTGAGGCCCTGCTTTTAATGGCCCAGCTCATGGAAAAACAAAATAAAAAACAAGGTCTTAGGAAAATCTATGAAAAAATCCTTTTGCTGGAACCCGACAACGAAACAGTGATATATAACTTAGGCGGTCTGTTATATGAAACAGGTGACCTGAAGGGAAGTCTGCATTATTTCAAACGGTATTTAAAATCACACCCAAAGGATGCGGGGATCCATACAATTGTATTCGATATTTATAAAAAAAGGAAAAAGACTGAAGAGGCATTCAGGGAGGCAAGTATCCTGGTTGAACTTAGGCCGAATGAGATTGGACCTTACCGTTATCTGTTTGATTATTGGAACGATCAGGGTGATAATGAAAAAATCATAGAAATCATGAAAAAAGGGTTGAAGGTCAAACCTGAACAGACTGAACTCAGGGAATATCTGGTGCTGGCCTATCTGAAGACCGGGAAGGAGGAACCGGCCATTGATCAGATGACCGAGATCCTGAAGCGCAGGCCAAAAGATATTGAATTGTTGCTGAATTTAGCGAGGCTCAGGGAGAAGCACGGGCGGTTTGAAGGTGCCCTGGATTCCTATAAACGTATCCTCGAAATATCGCCCGATCATGAAGAGGCCGAAGAGGCGTATCTCAGGTTGAGACTGAAAGGAGTTCGGGGTGAAGGGGCAAAATGAAAAGCCCCATTATCATGTTACTGCCGCATTAATCCGGAAGAAGGGGAGCTTTCTTATCGCGAAACGGCCCCAGGGGAGTCACCTCGAGGGATACTGGGAGTTCCCAGGCGGCAAACAGGAACAGGGAGAGAGCCTGGAGGAATGTCTTGAGCGGGAGATAAGGGAGGAATTGGGTCTCAGGGTCAAGACGGATAGGGCCCTTTTGACGGTCGATCATGATTATGGCTCGAAGGCAATCTCCCTCCATGTATTCAATTGTACCTGCTTGGCAGGTGAACCAAAGGCCTTGGAAGGCCAGGAAATCAGATGGGTGGCGCCTGGCGATTTTTTTAAATTTTTCTTTCCCCCTCCTGACATGAAGGTGTTGGAATTCCTTTTCCGTACGGGAAACGGGAAAGAAGGTTGAGAAAGGAGCTTTACATGTTTTACAAAAAAAGTGACGAGGGCTACAATGAGGCATTGGAGGGAATACGACGAAAGACCCTGGTTTACGGTGAAAAGACACTTATGTGTGAATTTAGGCTCGACAAGGGAAAAACGCTTCCCATGCACAGCCATCCGCACGAACAGAGCGGATATCTGGTTTCCGGAAGGATAAACATGATTGTCGAAGATGAGAAGTTTGCGGTCGGGCCGGGAGAAGGCTGGTGTATCAAGGGGAATGTGGAGCACGGGGCAGAGACCCTCGAGGACTCGGTTATTGTGGAGGTCTTCTCCCCTGTAAGGGAGGATTATCTGCCCTGAGCAACGGGAATGAAGCAGCCTCCTGAGGACGTGAGGGGATTTTTTACTCGGATCCATCCTATTTGACATGTTGACAGTTTTTGTCTATACTAATATAATTTACCGTTATTGTGGAAATATCAATCAGGCCTTAGTTCAACTTTCGTCCTTTGCCTAAGGATCGCCGGATTTATTTCCTCAAGCATGCTGCAGGAAATACGGCTTTCATACTAATTGGCATTGCGGCTTACCGGCTGCTGCTGTTAGAGCTTTTTTAGAAGGGCAGTGCTCTTAAAAAGATTTATAATACGCCTGTAATGATGGATAAAAGGAGGAAACAATGCATTTTGTTATTATTGGGTTAGGCATCCTTATAGCTTTATGTCTTATTTGTTCCCTGGTTTACTGGATCATCGTAGTTGTAAGGCTTTTTAAAGAGAAGGGGGCGATCCATGGAATATTGGGAATCGTAATTTCGCTCTATCCCTACATCTGGGGCTGGATAAAGCACAAGGAACTGAAACTCACCAAGACAATGTTGATCTGGACCATCAGCTATGTTTTAGCGATGGTACTTTCAATAGGAATGGCCATATTTGTACCGGTGATGTTTGCGGACAAAATGACAAAAAATCTGCCCGGAGTCATGCAACAGTCTGTCAAAAGGCAGGGCATTGTTACTACTAAAAGGCCTCCCAGAAAATCTACCCCGAGGTCTGCCCGGCAAAAGGCCGCTGTAATGACCGTGGACAAGAAGCCTGTGCCGAAGGCCATGACTTCCGAGCAGGAAATCAAGATGCTCGATGAATTAATCAAGGGAGACGGCAATAACGCGGCAGCGCTTTATAACCGGGCATGGCTTTATGCGTCAAAAAATGATTTTGAAAAGGCGGTGAAAGATTACACAAAGGCTATTCAAATCGATAAAGGCCAGGCAGATGTTTACTTCAACCGCGGGCTTTTGTACGTGAAAATGAAAAAATATGATCTGGCGGTCAAGGACTTTGATGAGGCCATAAAGTTGAAGCCCCGAGACGCTGATGCCTATTGTAACAGGGGTGGCGTAAATAATCAGTTGGGGAACATGGACTTTTCCATCAAGGATTATACCGAGGCGCTGAAAATAAGACCCAATGATGCCGACACCCTTTACAGCAGGGGGGTGGTCTATCAGTTCATGGGTAACAAGACAAAGGCCATAGAAGATTTCAAAAAAGCTGCGAAGATGGGCCACAAAAAGGCAAGGGAGGGCTTGAGGCAGGCATCCAAATCATGATTTTTCTTCCATGGCCTGGCGAATCTTTTCTTGCAGGGCCGGATTGTTGCGGGAAAGGTCCTTGGCTTTTCGGAAATGAAATCTTGCTTTTTCCCTTCGTCCTGTTTTCTTAAAATAAAGCCCGAAGTTATAATGGGCAAGCATCAACCTGTTTTGTCTCCCATGTGAGATGCCCAAATGGTAATAGACCTCGTGTTTGACTGGTGTGACTGAGGCCAATCTTTCAAAAATTTGGATTGCATCGTCGTATTGGTCGAGGTTTTCATAAGATATCCCCAAAAGATAAAGGGCTGACCCGCTCCCTTTATCCAGATCCAGGGCCTTTTTAAAGACCCTGATGGCCTCTCTGTCCTGCCCGCTTAACTGGTACGCCTCTCCAAGGTTTGTCAAAACTGGTATGGCCCTGGGGTATCCCTCAAGGGCCTTTTCTAAATGTTGTTTAGCCTCTGGAATCTCTGCTTTTTTCATGTAAACGATGCCCAGCCCGAAGTGGGCCTGGGAGGATGCAGGCCTTTTTTTTAATTCAAGCTTGAACAGTCTTTCCGCGTCATCGGGATCCATACACTTGGCCCTGATTATGGTCTTGAAAAAGGGGAAAAGTGCCCTGAAGTGTTCAACTTCTCTGTTGGGAGGTCCGGGTACGTAATCGGTCAAAAGGCTGTCAAGGTTGGACATCCTTTCAGGACCGGTGGGATGGGTCAGGAGATATGTAGGGAAGTGAGTCGGGCCAAAACGCCCGCTTTCGAGTTTTTCCAGTGTGCTGATCATCCCTTTCGGGTCAAAACATGACAATTGCGTATATTTACAACCCAGTTGATCTGCCTGGCGTTCGTCATCGCGGCTGTAATTCAGCTGGGCTTGAACCCCGGCTGCCTGGGAACCGGTGATAAGCGCCCCCGCGGCCGGACCCCCGATAAGTATCCCTGCCAGTACCCCGGCCAAGGTGGCGATGTTTATTATTTTGCTCTGTTCAATACGTTGTGCTATATGCCTTGCCGAGACATGCCCGATCTCATGACACATTACTGATGCAAGTTCATCGATTGAGTCCATGACCTCTATAAGGCCTGAAAAGAAAAAGACATGACCCCCCGGGGCCGCAAACGCATTTAGATCGTTGTTCTTTATGATGTAAAAATCAAAGGGGAAATATTTCGGATTCATAGGCCTGATGAGATAATGGCCAAGATCATTAAAGAATTTATTGGCAAAATCGTCATCCGCGAATTCAAAATGTTTTCGGATCTGGACCAGAAATTCTTGGCCCATCTTTTTTTCATCCTGGATTGAGAGGGCAAAGGCCGCGGATATTGGGAAGGAAAAAGAAGAAAACGCCAGACACAGCGACGTTATTAAAATAATGAGGTTTGTATGAAAGGCGCCTTTAATCTTCATGAGCAAATCATCAATCATCAATCTAATGGTTGATTCGTGTCGCCTCAATCCAGAGCCCTTCCAGGTCATAAAATTCCCTGAAAGGCTGATAAAACACATGAATTATCACGTCTCCGTAATCTAAAAGCACCCAGTGGCCATCCTGTTCACCTTCGATACCGCTGGGCCTGAAACCGATTTCCCGGGTCCTTTTTTGAAGATGGCGCGAAATTGCCTGGACCTGTCTGCTGGAATTACCGCTTGCAATGAGAAAGTAATCAGTAATGGAGCTAAGATTCCCAACTGCGAGCAGGACCGGGTCAACGGCCTTTCTCTCCTTTATAATCTTTAGACACAACTTTGCCTTATCGAGGGTTTCCACGTTTTCCGTATAATCCTTTTTCAGTGATGTAATCCCCGACCGTACCGGGGACGAGGAAACGAATGGACTTACCGTGTTGAACCATCTCCCTTATGCGGGTGGAAGAGATATCCATCAGTGTTGTTTCCTTGAGGGTTAATGTTTTGCCGGATTTCATGAGAAAGGAGCCGGCATCGCGGTCTTTCTTGATCTCCAACCCTGATTTCATGAGAAAGGGCTCGATCATTTCCTTTCTGTATCCCGGACGGGAAATAATAACAAAATGGGCATAATCGAACAACTTTTCATATTCTTTCCAGGTCTTGATTTCCAGGAAGGCGTCAATACCCAGAATGAAAAAAAAGTCCGGGTCCGGTTTGAAAATAGCATGAAGTTCTTTCAGCGTTTCAATGGAATAAGAAGGCCCCGCGCGTCTTCCTTCAAGGTCCAGGGCATCGAGAAGAGAAGACCCGACAATCGCCAACCGGGTCATGATCAGGCGATGGTCAAATGGAGCGACCGGTTCTTCGATTTTGTGAGGAGGGGAAGCGGATGGAATCAGGTATACCCTTTCCATGTCCAGTTCCTGTCCTATCTCCTCTGCTGTGCGCAAGTGGCCTATGTGAATCGGATCAAAGGTCCCGCCTAATATCCCAATCCTCAAAAGAAGTCCCTCTTAGTTATTTTGGTTTGTTGAATCCTTCCTTTCACTTCAGCTTCTTATCTGACCCTGTCCATAAACTATAAACTTAGTGGTTGTCAATTCTTCCAGTCCCATGGGGCCAAAGGCATGAAGTTTTGACGTGTTGATTCCGATTTCAGCACCAAGCCCCAACTGGTTTCCATCATTAAACCGTGTGGATGCATTGACAAAAACCACCGAGGAGTCCACCTCCGCTAAGAACCTCCGGGAGCAATGGTAGTCGTTTGTGATAATGGCCTCGGTATGATTGGAGCTGAATTTTTCAATGTGGTCAAGGGCCTCTTGCATGTTTGGAACCACCTTAACCGCAAGGATCAGGTCAAGAAATTCAGCGGGCCAGTCCTCCTCAACCGCGGGTTTCGCTTCCTGTATCAGTTCCAGGGTTTTTGGACATCCCCTGATCTCCACGCCTGCCTGGCGGAAAAGCTTCGACATGGAAGGGAGGAAATCCCGGGCAATGTCTTCATGCACGAGCATGGTCTCCATGGCATTACAGACACCCGGCCGTTGCACCTTGGCGTTAAAACACACCTCCTTCGCCATTTCGAGATCAGCGAATTTATCCACGTAAATATGGCACACGCCCTTGTAATGTTTTAGTACCGGGATCTTGGAATGGCTTGTCACAAAGCGGATAAGGCCTTCGCCTCCCCTCGGTATAATTATGTCCAGATAGTCCTCCAGGCCGATCAGAATATTCACCGCCTCCCTGTCCGTGACAGGAATGACCTGAATGGCCTTGGGCGGAAGTCCGGTGTCTTTGAGTGCCCCTGCCAGGAGGTCTGCAAGGATCAGGTTGGAGTTAATGGCCTCTGATCCGCCCTTGAGAATTACGGCATTTCCCGATTTGAGACATAGGGCGGCGGCATCTACGGTTACGTTGGGACGGGATTCATAGATAAACCCGATCACACCAAGGGGGATTCTGACACGACCTGCCTGCAACCCGTTGGGCCTTTTCCACATACCCGTGATTTCACCCACGGGGTCGGCTAATGCCGCAACTTCCCTGAGGCCGTCTGCCATTCCCTTAATTACATTTTCATCCAGGGTTAACCGATCAATCATGGCGGCGGTCATTCCTGCCTCCCTTGCCCGGGTCAGGTCTTTTTTGTTTTCTTCGATTATATCTTTCTGCATCTTAATGAGTCTTTCAGCCATTAACTCCAAGGCCTCATCCTTTTGTGCCCTTTCCAGTCTTCTTAATTCTCTGGCGGCTGCCTTAGCGTCTTTGGCCATATCCTCGATCATGTTTGCAAGTGACATCTGTCGTCTCCTTCTTCAAGTCGGCTGGCCAGGATAAGGTTGTCACGGTGGATCACTTCATCATCGTGATTAAACCCTAATATTGATTGTATCTCAGAGGTTTTTGCCCCCATGATTTTCCCGATATCGCCCGAATGGTAATTGACCATACCTACTGCGATCTCTTTTCCCTTTTCATTAATCAACATAACGGAATTGCCGTGGCTGAACCTTCCTCTGACTTCCTTGATGCCCGAGGGGAGAAGGCTTTTTCCGCCTTTGACTATGGCCTTTTCCGCGCCGCGGTCAATGACAATCTCCCCTTTCGGGGACTTTGTGAATGCGATCCAGTGTTTCCGGCAAGAAAGGGAGACCTCCCGGGGCAGGAATAGGGTACCTTCTTCCTTTCCGGAAAATATTCGCTTTATGATGTCGGGTTTGAGACCGTTGGCGATGATGGTGGGGACCCCGCCTAAGGACACTTTGTGAGCGGCCTTTATCTTGCTTGCCATACCCCCCGTGCCTAAGAAACCCGGGATAGCGCCCGCAAATTTCGTCACCTTTCGGTCCACCTTTTCTATGACCCTGATGATCGAGGCGTCTTTGTTTGTCCGGGGGTCCTTGTCAAAAAGCCCGTCAATATCGGTCAGATTGACCAAAAGATGGGCTTCTGTCAGGTTGGTCACCATGGCGCTCAGATTGTCGTTATCGCCGAATTTTATTTCATCCACCACCACAGTATCATTTTCATTTATGATGGGGAGAATTTTCCATGAGAGCAGTGTAAACAGGGTGTTTCGCGCATTCAGGTACCGACGCCTGTGTGTCAGGTCATCACGGGTCAGCAGGATCTGGGCTACCATATATCCGTGACGGCCAAAGGCCGTTTCATAGGCCATGATCAGGCTGCTTTGGCCAATGGCCGCCATAGCCTGCTGCTGAGACACGGACTGGGGTCTCTTTGAGAAGCCGATTTTCTTCAGACCTGAGGCTATTGCGCCTGACGATATCAGGATGACTTCAATCCCCTTTTTCCTGAGCCCGCATATGTCTGTTGTCAGGCCATTGATTATGCGTTTGTTCAGTCCGGTTTTGGTGGTCAGAACACCACTCCCGACCTTGATCACGGCCCTTTTGACCGGTTTTAGCAGCTCTTTTCTGCTAATGCTTTTCATCTCCCGCCTTATATCCATTTTTCCCGAATGACTTTTTTCAGTTCTTCAAGACCCTCGCCGGTCAACGCAGAGATGGGTATAGACTCAACGCCCGATTCCTCAAGTGCCTTCTGTAAGGCTTTCAAGTCCCTGTGTTCAGGGCCATGAATATCCATTTTATTTATCAGGACCATTTGTGGCTTTTGTGCCAGTTGAGGGCTGAAGGCATTCATTTCGCGTATGAGCGTGTGAAAGTCCTCTATAATGTCCTGGTCCGGATGGAATGTGATGTCTAAGACGTGTAACAAAAGTTTTGTGCGCTCAATATGCTTCAAAAAACGATGACCGAGGCCGCGGCCCTGACTGGCCCCTTCAATCAAACCCGGTATGTCGGCAATGATTAAGGTCTTTTCATCGTCAAAAGACATTACACCTAAATTGGGAAAAATTGTTGTGAAAGGATAGCTGTCTACCCTGGGGCGTGCCATGCTGAGTCGGGAAAGGAGTGTTGATTTGCCGGCATTGGGGAGCCCGATCAGCCCGATATCGGCTAAAAACTTGAGAGAGAGCTTTAACCTTTTTTCTTTTCCGGGAAGGCCGGGCTGGGCGATCCTCGGAGCTCTGTTGGTGGAAGTGGCGAAACGCTGATTTCCTTTTCCGCCTTTTCCCCCGGGGAGAAGAACTAGTTCCTGGTTGTCATGAATCAAATCTCCAAGAAACTCGCCCGTAACGGAATCCTCAATAATCGTTCCCAAGGGCACCTCAAAAATCAGATCAGCGCCGTTTTTCCCGGATTGGTTCTTCCCCCTTCCGGGTTGGCCTTTTTGGGCCTTCAAATATTTGCGTGAGTTGTAATCCGTTAAGGTATGATGCCTGGTGCTCGCCCTTACAATGATGCTTCCACCGTTTCCACCATCGCCACCGTCCGGGCCGCCTTTGGGTATGAACTTTTCTCTTCTAAAGCTGACGCAGCCTTTTCCCCCGTCTCCTGATACAGCCGTAATGAACGCTTCATCTAAAAAGACCATTTGTAAACTCAGAATCAGAAGAGGTGGTTCCGTCGCGTTTATGCGTCGTATACACTGACTCTTTTTCGTTTTTTGCCAAAGCGTTCAAAGGAAACGGTTCCATTAATTGTTGCGAAAATGGTATAATCCTTTCCGAGACCCACATTATTGCCCGGGTGTATCCTGGTACCTTTCTGCCGGACAAGAATATTTCCGGCTAAGACCTTCTGGCCGTCGTACCTTTTCACGCCATATCTCTGGCCGGCGCTGTCTCTACCATTTCGAGAACTTCCGCCTGCTTTCTTGTGTGCCATGGTTTTGCCCCTTAATAATATCTCTTTATCGTTTCCCCTCAGAACTTTAGACCACCCTAAGGGTAACGGTTCATGCCTTAATGTCTTCTATCCTGACGAGCGTAAATTGTTGCCTGTGCCCCCGTTTTTTACGATAGCCTTTTCTCCTCTTGTACTTGAAGACCACGATTTTTCTGTTTTTGCCTTGACGGATGATACTTCCGGCCACCTTTGAATCCTCGATATATGGTTGGCCTAACTGGACTTTTTCGCCATCAGAGGTCAGGAGAACCTGGTCAAACATTACCTCATCCCCCACTTCTCCGGGAAGTTTTTCAAATTTTACTTCATCGCCCTGGGCTACCCGGTACTGTTTTCCACCAGTCTTAATGACCGCATACATATTTTTTGGCTCCTTTGAAAAAAATTAATTTAACACTGTAAGAAAAAATTTACTTTAAGTCAAGACAAAAAAACTGTTTACCGCAGTACCACATGTGTTGTGAAATCTTGTTGTTGCAGCCTGGTGGTCAAGCCCTCGGCCTCCTTTTTTATGCCAAAGGCGCCGATCAAAAGTCCGGATTTTTCATTGCCTTGTTGATCCTTTATGCTGTATGCAATGTATCCCTTTGACCGGAGACCGGCCTCCAGTTTTTGGAGTTCCCGGTCCGAACCGGCTGACCCCACACGAACCGCATAGGGCTTTTTCACCACATAGGCATGGCGGAATCCTCTCTTCTTTAATTCCGAAACGGCCTTCTGCGCCCTTTTACGGTTTCCGTAAAAACCGATGAAGATACGGGTCCAATCCCCCTTGTCGGGTATCTGGACACGGGAGTTAAACGCATAATCTCCCTTTTTTCTCAAATCCGTTACCATTCGGTTAGACATTTCATGGTCCTTACAGGAAGCAACCTGAATCGTATAGGGATAAGTTCCAAGTTCTTTCGAAACGGCCTTACGCGCAAGAATTTGTTTGGGCATCCCTTTTGCAATTTTATCAGGGGCTCCCTTTGCTGCATGCTTTTCACTTATATTCTCCTGAAGTGCATACTCTTCACGCCAGGGTCTGTGGTCTTTATAAAATTTCAGTCGTTTCTCATAATCAGACAGTCGCTCTTTTTTGCCTTGCCCATTCAGCAAGGCGATGATGCTTTCTTGGATTTTTATGGCATCTTCAAATCTTCCTGCTTCAGCATAGGCGGCGGCCAGGGTAGCCCGAAAACCCTCTTCAGGGTTCACCTCTGTTACTTTTTTCGCGACATCCACGGCTTTGGCGCCGTTCCTGTACCGGTCATCATGACAAACCGCCAGGGTCCAGGCCAATTGGTTTCCTGCCTCGGCATAATTCGGGTTAATATCCAGGGCCTTTTCAAAATCGGTAATGGCCCGGGCACAATCTTTTTTGGAAAGCCAGGCGCGCCCGCGGTTTAAGTATGCCACTGCATAACCAGGGTCTATATGCACGGCCTTTGTGCAGTCGGCGATTGCCTGGTCATAGTCCTTTCTTAGAAACCTGGAAGCCCCTCGATTGCAGTAGGCATCGGCGTAGCGCGGATTTATTTCCAGGGCCATGGTGAAATCGGCGATGGCCCTTTCATACTCTCCACTGTTGGCCCAGGCGATTCCCCGCCCGCAATATGCCACCGGGTAGCGCGGGTGTATTTCAAGTGCCTTGGTATAGTCGGACACGGCCTTTTCGTGGTCGCCTTTCTTGGCCCAAAGCCCCCCCCTGTTGCAGTAGGCTTCGGTGTAGCCGGGGTTAATCTTCACTGCACTGGTGAAATCTGCGATGGCCTTTTCATGGTCTCCCGTGAAGAACCGGGCCACACCGCGGTTGCAGTAAGCAACGGCATTACGCGGGTTCACTTCAATGGCCTCGGAAAACGCCTTTATGGCCAGATCGTAGCGCTGGGTGGTCAGAAAACGAAGGCCCTTTTGAAATGTGTCTTCCACCCCCCGTGACTGACCGGGAAACAGCAGGCACAAAATCAATAAAAGCAGATTAAAGAAAACCTTAATCCTTTTCATCTTAACTTACCCATTTGCACAAGTTCAGCTATAATTTTTTGACAGGATTAACAGGATGGACCGGATTAATTTTATCTTGTAAATCAGGGCACATATCCTGTTTTTTACTAAA
>JAIOSR010000393.1 GCA_021107495.1 Desulfobacterales bacterium
CATTTCACCAGAACCCAGTATTCCAACTTTCCAGTATTCCAACATTCCAATTGCGAAGCGAAGCGGAGTTAAGTTCATTGATTGTTATTCCAGCCATTGATCTCAAAGGCGGCCGCTGCGTCAGACTCAAGCAGGGCAGGATGGCCGATGAGACCGTGTTTTCAGACGTCCCTGAAGAGATGGCCGTGAAATGGTATAAAGAGGGCGCTGAAAGACTTCACATGGTGGACCTGGATGGCGCAATCCAGGGAAAACCGGTCAACAAAGATGCAATAAAAAGAATCGTTAGGGCGATTCCTATCCCTGTACAATTAGGGGGTGGTGTCCGGGATATGGCTACTCTTGAGGCATATTTTGACCTTGGACTCGGTTATTTGATCTTGGGGACCGTGGCCCACAAGGACCCCGAATTTGTGAAAAAGGCGTGTGACAGATTCCCCGGGAAGATCATCTTGGGGGTAGATGTTAAGAAGGATCGCGTTGCAGTGGAGGGATGGACAGAGGAGGTCGACCTGACGCCTTTGGAATTGGCGAAACGGTTTGAGGGGTTTGGAATAGCGGCAATCAATTACACTGATATTCACAGGGACGGCATGAGGACAGGTCCGAATGTGGAGGCCACAAGGGCATTGGCCAGGGCTATCGATATACCCGTAATTGCATCCGGAGGGATTTCAGGGATATCGGATGTCAGAGATATCTTGCCGCTTTCAAGGGATGGGGTTATCGGAATGATTACGGGAAGGGCACTTTACGATGGGAGCCTTGATTTAAATGAGGCCATAAAGGTTGCAAAGTGCGGAACTTAGCATAATGTAATTTTTTTATTGACATTTTTTTAATGTAAGATATAATAAAAAATTCGCTTTTAACAATTTGCCTTGAGCATAGTTCAACCTGCCTGACTGAAGAAATTTCCTGCAACTGACATGAACCGTTACAAATACTTGAGCTATGTCGCTGAATCAAAAGATAAATGAAGATCTCAAGGACGCCATGAAGGCAAAGGACAGCGTCCGTGTTTCCTGTCTAAGGATGCTCAAGACTGCCACAAAAAATATGCAGATCGAAAAGGGGCGTGAATTAGAGGACAAGGAAATTGAAGCAGTTGTTTCATCTTTGGTTCGAAAGGGTAAGGAAGCGGTTAAGGAATTCAGGAATGGGGGGCGCGAGGAACTGGCCGCCAAGGAAGAGCAGGAAATCGAGATTTTTTATGAGTACCTGCCCCGGCAATTGACCCTCGAGGAAGTTGAAAAGACGTTGCGAGAGGTTATTTCCGAGTTGTCGGCCACAAGTCCCAAGGACATGGGAAAGGTCATGAAGGCGGCCATGACCAGGATGTTGGGACAGGCACAGGGCAAAGAAGTAAGCGAGATAGCCGGAAGACTTCTGAGTTAACAACCAACACTTATTAACAGAGCCTGCATGATCGAACACACACACCAGGTTCTTGAATATCATCGCCTGTTGAATATTCTGTCCCATTACGCTTCCTGTCCGCTGGGTCAATCAAATTGCCTATCCCTTAGACCATCGAATGACGTAAAACACATTGATAATGAGCTTAGACTGGTTTCAGAACTGAGACTTCTTCTGAAGGTGAAAGGGTTTGTCTCTTTTTCGGACGTTACGGATATATCGGCGATTCTAAAAAAATCCGGAGCCGATGGATCGTGTCTGGAACCCAACGAACTCTTGTGTGTTCTCGGACTTGCCCAGGCAAGCCGGCAATCTAAAATGTTCCTTGGTTCCAATCGTTCTCTATGTCCGGGGATATATGGCCTGGTGAGTGATATGGCCGAATGCGGGGCATTAATAAAGGCCATAGGGGACACGATTTCTTTAAGCGGTGCTCTCAAGGATTCGGCAAGTCCGGTCCTTAAAAAAATCAGAAGGAAAAAGATTCGGCTGAGGTCGGATCTTGAAAAAGGATTACAGCGTATCAAAGACTCCGCAGGAGTCCCGGGTGATGGGCAGGACCATTTAGTTACGGTTCGAGATGGCCGGTATGTGATTTCCCTGGGGACCGATAAAAAATCGCGGATACAGGGAATTATTCATGGGTATTCCAAGACACGGTCTACATGTTTTTTGGAACCTGTGGATGTGATCCAGGACAATAACCGAATGGGTGAACTGGCCCAGGAGGAAAAGGCCGAGGAGTTCCGGATCCTGACCGGTTTGACCGGCATGGTCAGTGATTTTTCCAGTGATCTTGCTAACTGTCAGGCCCTGATCAGCAGACTCGACGGGCTTTATGCCAGGGCAAGGTTCAGCGAGACTCTGTCATGTGTGGCGCCGGAGGTTGATGAAGAGGGAGGGATTGAACTGATAGGGGCAAGAAACCCGATTCTAATGGCCTTAGCCCTTGAAGCCCGGGATCGTGGTGAACGCACTGAATTTCCCGTGTCTGTGGGCATATCGATAGATGGTGACAGGAATGGATTGATCATTTCAGGTCCGAACAGGGGTGGAAAGACCGTTGTCCTGAAGACGCTTGGACTGATGTGCCTTATGGTCCAGGCAGGCATACACGTTCCCGCTGATGAAGGAAGCCGTCTTCCCGTTTTCAATCAGATCATGGCGGACATTGGCGATGATCAGGACATCCAGGAAGGGCGCAGCACCTTTTCCGCTCACGCAGCGCACTTGAAGTACTTTACGGAACATGCGGATCAAAAGAGTCTTGCCATTATTGATGAACCGGGAATGGGGACTGATCCGGATGAGGGAGTGGCCCTTGCCATGGCCGTGTTCGATTCTCTTTGCCGAAGAGGGACATTCGTGGCCGTATCCACCCACCTCAACCGATTGAAATCCTATGGATTGTTAAATCCAAAGGTCTTAAATGCCGCTGTTGAATTTGATTTAAAAAGAAATTGTCCCACGTTCAGACTGAAATACGGATCTCCCGGGATCAGCCATGCACTGGAAATTGCCAGGGATGTGGGTGTTCCGGCTGATATCCTTGACCGGGCAAAGGGTTATCTGGACAATGATGAAATACGCCTGAACCGGCTTATAGAGAAACTGAACTACTTGAAGTTGGAGACAGAACGGGAGAGGAGAGAGGCTGAAGAGGCTAAGAGAACGTATCAGGATGCTGAAAAAGAGATAAAGAACAGACTGACCAGCCTGGAGTTTGAGGAAAGGACCCTGATGGAAAAAAAGAGGGTCGAGGCGGAGAGCGCCATAAAAGAGGCCAGGGAGGAGTTGAGGCAGGCAGTCAATTTATTGAAGAAGAACAAGGAATCGTCTCAGGCCTATGTCACTGAGAGGTATGGTGAGATCGGTCGCAGATTGCTGGGGCAAATTGAATCGACGAGGATTGAGACGTCTCCTGCCGGGCTCAAGCAGATAGAAAAAGGGCAGATGGTCTACCACTCAAAGCTCGAACAAAAAGGTACCGTCCTGTCAATAGATCCTTCAGGCGGCCGCGCCCAGCTTATGTTGGGAAAGGTCAAGATGTCTGCCGAGATTCAGGATCTCGAAATTGTAAAAGAGGTGAAAGAACCCGGTACCGATAAAGTGGTCAGACCCGTTTCATGGGGTTTTAAGGGTTTGCCGCCCAGGGAGCTGAATGTCATCGGTTACAGAGTTGACGATGCCATTTCCTTGATTGACAAGACTATTGATCGTGCCTTGGTCGAAGGCGAATTGACCTTGAGGATCATTCACGGATTCGGGACAGGAAGGCTGAGGAAAGCTATACGCGAGCACCTGAAAGGGGTTAGCTTTGTGAAAAGTATCTGCAGCGCCGACCTAAAATCCGGCGGTGATGCCATAACCGTTGTGGATTTATCCTGAATTATCCTGAAGCCTTGGCATTCGATAAAAGATAATTATATTACCCTATCCCATTGCAAAGACGTTGCGGTCGTAGTCGGTTTCTCAGGGTCCTAAAATGTTAAAAACAGGCAATGACCGGCAGCGAATAACGAGAAATGAGCAACCAGTAGCGAGCAACCAGCAACCAGTAACGAGCAACCGGCAACCGGAACATGACTTCTTATCAATCTGCCAAGGAAGAGATCAGAAGGACTGCTGATATTGTGGAACTCATCGGCCAGTTTGTGAAGCTGAAAAAAGCGGGCCGAAACTATGTGGGACTATGTCCTTTTCATGCTGAAAAAGATCCCTCCTTTACGGTAAACGCTGAAAGGCAGACGTTTCATTGCTTTGGATGTAAAAAGGGTGGTGATATCTTTTCATTCTGGATGGAGTACCACAGTTCCACTTTCCCTGAGACATTGAGGGATCTGGCGGAAAGATACAATGTGACGATTTCGGAAGGATTTTCCGCTTCCAAAGAGAGAGAAAAGGCCGCTCAAAGAGAGGCCCTGTTCGGATTAAACGAAAAGGCCGCAGTCTATTTTGAAAAGGCACTGGGCCATTCCGTAAAGGGAAAAACAGCCAGGGCATATCTGAACCGGCGTTCGCTTCGGAAAGATACGATCTCGGAATTCCGAATCGGCTATGCACCGGATAAATGGGATGGCCTTGTTGGAATTTTGAGGCATGAGCATGCGGACCTGAATTTGGCTGTTCAGGCAGGCCTGATTATTTCGAGGAAAAGCGGAGGCCATTACGATCGTTTCAGAAACAGGATTATATTCCCGATATTTAATCTGAGGCAACAGGTGGTTGGTTTCGGAGGGAGGGTGCTGGATGATTCTCTGCCCAAATACCTGAACACGCCGGAAACCCCAATATTCCATAAGGGTGAGACCCTTTACGGGTTGCATGCCTCCCATAAGATGATAAGGGAAAAGGGCAGGGTAGTTATAGTTGAAGGGTACATGGATTGCCTGGCGCTTAAGAAACATGGCCTAAACGAGGTCGTGGCGACCTTAGGGACGGCCCTGACATCAAGACATGTCCGAAAACTTAAGGGGTATGCGGATGAGGCAGTAGTTGTATTTGACGCTGATGAAGCAGGTAAGGCAGCGGCCTTGAGAAGCCTTCCCGTTTTTTCAAATGAAGGCCTCTCTGCAAAGGCTGTCGTCTTGCCGGAGGGGCATGACCCTGACACATTCGTGAACGCAAATGGGTTGGACGTGTTTCTGGAAATAGTTGATCAGGCTTTCCCGATGTTTGATTTTTTTGTGGAGCAGAGACTCTCAGAAAGAGATTCGGACGAGGCAAGAGTTGGAGCATTAAAGGAGATACTTCCTGTCCTGTCGGAGATCCGTGATTTTACCCTGCGTTCATTATACGTTAGACGTTTAGCTGAAAGAATTGGGGTCAAGGAAGATGCGGTTTTATCTGAACTGGCAAGATTTATGAAAAAGCCTTCGGGAGAGGCATTTGAAAGGAAGATAAATGGGCAGATGACGACCGGCAAAAAGGCTCAAAAGAGGCTCACCGATCTCCAGTTGCTCAATCTTCTGGTCCATTATCCCGAGACCGTTTCAAGACTCATGGCCTGTGGGTGTCGAACGCTCCTTTCCGATCCGGTGGTCATGAAAATTGTTGACACGATTTTTGCTGAATTTAATCAGGAAGCCCCAGTTTCACCCGAAAAGTTATTAGACATTCTCGATAGTGAACCGGCCTGTGAGCAGCTCAGGGAGGTTCTGCACCGGCCTTTTGTTTGTTCGCAACAGGATGTTGAACAGGCTGTTGTCGAGTTTGAGGAAGAGATCTATCAGGCAAAGATATCCTTATCCTTTCAAAGGGCAAAGGAGCGTGGAGATATGGAACGCCTGGTACAACTAACAAAACTGAGAACTCAAGGACCGTTGAGATCTTAAAAGATAAGTCTTTAGGAGGAAACACATAATGACCAAGAATACCGACATGGGTAATTTAAGGCGTTTGATCGATATCGGCAAAGATAAGGGATATGTTACATTTACGGAGCTGAATGACGACCTGTCGGACGAAATTGTCTCCCCTGGAGAGCATTTTGATGATCTCATTATGATGTTTGAAGAACTGGATATCATGGTAGTAGATGAAGTATCCAAGAGCGAGATCGAAAAAGCCAGGAAGGTCAAGAAAGAGGAGGAAAAAAAAGCAGAGAAAGAGACTTTCCGTGCAGAGATTTCTGATGCGACTTCCCGAGTTTCTGATCCGGTAAAGATGTACTTGAAGGAGATGGGGTGTATCTCACTTCTCAGCAGAGAGGGGGAGGTAGAGATAGCCAAAAGGATCGAGGCAGGTGAAAATAAGGCGTTGGCCGGCCTGTTGGATTCGTGTGTGGGCATTGAACATATCATTGAACTGGGAGAGGAACTCAAGGAGAGTAAAATAAAATTGAAAGACGTGATCAATGATCTGGAAGACGACGACAATTTTATGCATTTGGGCGAGAGGAAGGAATCTCTCATAAGACTGATAGAGGGGATCGCCGAATTTCATGAAAATGTAGGCCTCAAAAGGCGAGAAATATCAAAGCGGGGTTGTTCCGATACAAAAAAGAAAAAACTTACGGCCCAGATCAAAAAGGACCAGGCCAAGATTATGGGATTGGTAAATTCGTTCAGTCTGGAAAAAAGACAACTCGAATTAATGGTAACAAGATTCAGGGATCTTCTGGGCGATATTGAAAAATCCGAAAAAGATATTGCCGAATGCATGTTGCAGGCAGGCGGCAGGCCGATTTCCTTTGTGAAGAAGTGCTACGCCAAGATTCCAAAGTCCGCGCAGGATGACCTGGTGATCTCTCCCATCGATTTAACCAAAAGTGAACTCATCGCGTTGAAAAACAAGGTGGATAATGCCCAGAAAGCCATAAAGCAGCTTAGAGAGAGGACCAACCTGAATCCCCGTCAATTGAAAGCCGCATTAAGGCGGATAGAGGGGAGTATAGAGAAGGCAAAAATGGCCAAATCCGAGCTCATACAGGCCAACCTGAGACTGGTTGTCAGTATTGCCAAGAAATATACGAATCGAGGTCTCCAGTTCCTTGATCTTATCCAGGAAGGGAATATAGGATTGATGAAGGCCGTGGACAAATTTGAATATCAGAGGGGTTATAAATTCAGCACCTATGCCACCTGGTGGATCAGGCAGGCGATTACAAGGGCAATTGCGGATCAGGCAAGGACCATCCGTATTCCCGTACATATGATTGAAACAATCAACAAGCTTATACGGACCTCCCGCTATCTCGTCCAGGAGCACGGGCGGGAGCCGACACCGGAAGAAATTGCTGCGAAAATGGAATTTCCTTTAGAGAAGGTCAGGAAGGTGCTAAAAATTGCCAAGGAACCCATCTCTCTTGAAACTCCCATCGGAGAAGAGGAAGACAGCCATCTTGGTGATTTCATAGAGGACAAAAAGGTCCTCTCTCCCGGAGATGCTGTTGTCAACTTCGGCCTGTCGGAACAAACAAGAATGGTTTTAAGGACATTAACTCCGAGAGAGGAGAAGGTCCTCAGAATGAGATTCGGCATCGGTGAAAAAGCGGACCATACATTAGAAGAGGTTGGACGCGATTTTAGTGTTACGAGGGAGCGGATCAGACAGATAGAGGCAAAGGCGCTTAGAAAATTGAGGCATCCCAGCAGAAGCAGGAAGTTGAAGAGTTTTGTGGAAAACAGGGAAGTTTAAGTGAGATTTTTTCTTGACAAATTTTTCTTGGGTGCGCATTCTATCAAAATATAAAGATTTTTGTGGGGGCCCATAGCTCAGCTGGAAGAGCCACCGGCTCATAACCGGTAGGTCCCTGGTTCGAACCCAGGTGGGCCCACCAGTGATTAGAAATTTGTTATGTTTTTTACAATCCGATGAGCCGATTTCAAGAATTTTGCCGGAGTTTATGCTGTAATCCAGGAAAGGGCGCACCGCTAAATGGTACGCCCTTTAAATTTTTGTGGGTCTGAAGCTTTCATGGTACCCAGGATAAAAGATATTTTAGACCGGTTGGAGAAAATTGCCCCAACCGTTCTGGCTGAGCCATGGGATAATCCAGGTCTCCAGGTGGGTTCTTATTCTCAGGAGATTACGAAGATTTTCCTTTCCCTTGATCCCACGTTCAAGGCATTGAGGTCCGCCCAAAGGCGAAATGCCCAGCTCCTGTTTACACATCACCCTTTGATTTTTAAGCCCCTCTCGCGGCTGGATATTAATACGCATCCCGGAGATGTGATTGTGGAAGCTGTAAAAAGCAGGGTTTCAGTGATTGCTGCCCATACTAATCTGGATATGGCCAAGGGCGGCATCAACGATATCCTGGCAGAGCTTCTGGAACTTGAAACTGTCGAAGTCTTGGAGGTAAAGGACGAGGCCGAGTATGCGGGATTAGGAAGAATCGGAGATTTGCCGGCGTCAGTAAGGCTCTCGGTTTTGGTGGAAAAAGTTAAAAGAGTATTTGGTACCGAGCAGGTGAAGGTCGTAGGTCGGGAAGATGAGCAGGTCCGGCGGCTTGCCGTTGTCGGGGGCTCCGGTGGAAGTCTGGTTTCCCTTGCCTTCCAAAAAGGGGCGGATCTCCTTGTGACCGGGGATATAGGTCATCATCATGCATTGGAGGCCGAGTCTTTAGGAATCGCCCTGATTGATGCAGGACATTTTCATACGGAAAAAACGGCCTTTGGAGTTTTTGCAGAACGTTTACGCGCCATGGTAACAGAGTGGGGATGGAAAGTGGCTGTTGAAGTTGACGAGGACGAAACCGATCCCATGGGATATGACTGGTAATATTGATGGTTTTCGACAATTGCTTGAGGTGAGGTGAATGAATTGAAAGTAAAAATTAAGAAGTTGATAGATCTTCAGGACTGCGATTTACGTATAGCGGATGTCCGGGATAAAAAGGAGCAGGGCCCGATCAATGTCCTAAGGCTTGAGGAAGGATTGATCGCTTTTGAAAACAAACTTAAGGATGAGTTAGAGCGGCTCGATGCTTACAAACAGGAAGGCCGCAAGATTGACAGGGAAATTGAAGATATCGATAGCCAGATAGAAAAGAGTAACAACAAGTTGAGCAATATAAAATCCAACAAGGAATATAGCGCGGCCCTGAAGGAACTTGATGAGTTGAAAAGGATAAAGTCTCTTTCCGAAGACAAAGGGCTCGATATAATGGAAGAGCTTGAGGTGTTGGAATCAGGGTGTGTTGAGAGTAAGGCAAAGATGAAAAAGCTCAAAAAGGATGTTGAAAAAGATCGTGATAAAATTATGGAAGAAATGAAGGCATTGGAACGGGAATTTAAACGGCTTGAGAAGGAGAGGGTAAGCCTGGGCAAGACTATTGACGAGGATCTATTAAAAAAGTACGATTTTTTAAGGGAGCGAAAGGGCGGAATAGTTGTCAGCCCGGTTATTAAGGGTGTGTGCCAGGCATGCCACCTGGATATTCCACCGCAACGGTTCAATGAAGTGATTCGAGGCGATAAACTGATGACCTGCCCAAATTGCATACGCATTATCTATTGGGGAGAAGATGAAATTTTCAAGAATGATGCGGCGGCCGGAGAAAGTGGGAAGGAATAGCGTTCTGGTTCTGCCTGAAAAATTGCTGCAAGAGTTTGAAGTGAACTAAAATTTAAAGTGAGCTAAAGTTAAGGAATTCTGTCAATTATATAAAAACAGCGGAGCGAAGCGACACTATAAATTTAGGCACTTTAGATCACTTTAGACACTTTTAACTTGTACGGCTTTAAATAAAATAGCCCCTTTCAGGAGCAAACCAAAGGCTGGTCCGTTGGGCCAGGATTATTGTTTGGGTATGTTGGAGTAGGACAAATGGCCGCTGCCCTGTCGTTATGGCAGGGGAGAGGAAAGTCCGGGCTCCACAGGGCGAGGTGCTGGGTAACTCCCAGTCCCGGCGACGGGAAGGAAAGTGCCACAGAAAGGAGACCGCCCCCGCCGACTTTGAGTATGTCGGCGGGAGTAAGGGTGAAAGGGTGAGGTAAGAGCTCACCAGTCTCCCGGGTGACCGGGGGAGCTTGGTAAACCCCACCTGGAGCAAGACCAAATAGGGGAACGTATGGGGTGGCCCGCCCCGGTTCTCGGGTAGGTCGCTCGATCTCGATGGCAACATCGAGACTAGATGAATGGCCATTGTCCCGAAAGCGGGTGACTGCTTCGGGAAACAGGACCCGGCTTACGGCCTGCTCTGACATACCCATCGGTTTACAGACATTTATGACAAAGCTTTCTCAAAATGATATCACAGACGAAATTCCTGAAGACGCGATTCTTATTATAGGTGCAGGCCATTTTGGAGCCCGTGCGGCCCGCTTGCTCAGCAATGAGTCGCATGCGCCGCTTTTTGTTGTGGACGAGGATGAAAAAAGTCTCTCTCAGTTGGAAGACCTGCCCGTAAAGAGGATAGAATACGATGGAACCCTTTTCCTGGTGAAGAATTACCATCTCTTAAACCCTTCTAACACTATTGTTCCGGCGATTCCTTTGCATCTGGCCTATGAATGGGTCAAAGGCTATTTAAAAAGTTCCCGCGTAATCAATATGATTCAGGTGCCGGATGATATAAAGCCCTTGTTGCCCCACACCTGGCAGGGAAGTGAGGGATCTCTCCTTGTCAGCTATGCCGACTTCGAGTGTCCCGATGATTGCCCGGAGCCGGAATATTGTACTGTTACGGGAGAAAGGCGGGACAACCCATTACATGATCTTTTGGGCCACATTAGATTGCCGGGGTTCAAGACTCATGTGATAAGGAGTCACCAGCTCGCGCCGGGTTTAGGGGGGTACAAGTTAAGGGATTTGACCGGATTGGCGGAGCGCCTCAGTGAGGATGAGAAGGGAAAATGGCTATTGGGAACCTCCTGCAGGTGCCATGGTATTGTTACAGCTATTGAGATTTACCAGACATAAACTGCCTGAAAACAAAGATGAAGGCTAAATAGTGCCCATCCACAAATCAATTTTGAGCACTAGCGAGTTTCCAATTCAGGAATGAGATATTTTTTACAAGATCAAGAAAATCAAGGGATTACGCGTCCCGAACATGTGCGGGAACAAGTAATCCCGCAGATTGACGCCGACCTGTCCCGAAGCAGGCGGGGGATTGTGAAAAATAGCCATTTATGGATGGAAACTAAATCGCCCCTACAATGCCTGCAATTATTTGTTGACCAACCACTCCCAGAATCTGGAAGCAGAGAAGTGCCAGTATTGGGGAAATATCCAGTCCCCCAATATGGGGTATGATCCTTCTGAAAGGTACCAAAAGTGGTTCGCTGATCCCGTAGATTGTTTGGACTATAGGATTGGACGGGTCCGGGCTGACCCACGAGAGAAGTGCCCCGACAACAATCACAAGGGAAAAAAAGCCTGGAAAGGGAAAAAGCGCCAGTACAAGCATTAGACCCTCTGCAACTGCATAGACCACTGGAACAGAAGAGATGTCTGGATGAGTAATTAGCACGGAGCGAATGATGATGCTCAAGAAGGAATAAATGATCCATAGGAAAAAAAAAGAAAACAGATAGAAACGGTCCCTTTGGATTCGAAACCGGCCAAGGATATTACGAACAGGAAGAAAGGCCCGCTCCATAATGTGTGTAAAAGGGGTCACAAAGCCACGCCTGGAAAAAACGGAGACAAACCATATCACCATATAGAACTGAAAAAGAAGTTTAAACAGACCCAACAGGCTGATCCCAACCCCGGACAAGAAAGGCATCGGTTTTATTAATATATAAATAGCGCCCCGAAGCATTACAAGGGCCAATATGGTTACAAGTGTGCCTTGAGTCGGTTTGCGCGTAATATATTCTGCAGGAGTCAGGATGACGTCTGTAATGCGGTAGAGCAGTCTATATATGGGGTTGAAAAGGGCTTCATTTGGCCTGATCAGGAGTCTCAGAAGTAAAAGGACAATTAGCAAGTCAATAATGGATGTCAGAAAATACACCGTTATTTCTCTCCTTTGATTCGAGTTTGAATGGTAAAACCCTATCCCAAATGAGTCAGGAATTCAACCCGAATATCGCTGATTGGACAGGATACAAAAATTATTGGACAAAAAAATGAGCCCAAAAACAGGGCGTAGCGCGAGTCAAATCAAAACAGATATCAAGGTCCGGGTTGTGCCCAGGTCTTCCAGAAATCAGATTATCGGCGTAGAGGATGGAATTTTTAAGATAAAGCTTACAGCCCCCCCTGTTGACGGGAAAGCAAACAAGGCCCTTATAGAATTTCTTGCCAAAAAACTGGGCCTTGCCAAAGGAAGTGTGGAGATTGTTTCAGGGGAACGATCCAGACAAAAATCGGTCCGAATTCACGGTCTTCCTCTAAAAAAGGTCAGTACTCTACTGGGAACCTGACGCCTTTGATCAGTCATTATCCATTTAAGACCTTTATCATTGAATCATGGATAAAGGGATTTGCCGCCACGA